>CAZAIE010000309.1:0-7647 GCA_964485035.1 uncultured Myxococcaceae bacterium
GAGGTCGCGCGGCGGCTGGCGGCGACCCGGGTGGGCGTGGAGCTCGTGGGGGTCATCCCCACGGGCGGGCCGCTCCCGGGCTTCCCCTCGCTGGGCACCCCCGAGGAGGTGAGCACTCTGGTCCAGCGCCACCAGATTCACGATGTGTTCGTCGCCCTTCCCGGGGAGCAGCACGCGCTGGTCGAGGACGTGGTGCACCGCCTGCAGGCAGACCCGGTGCGCGTGCACTTCGTCCCCGACGTGCTCGAGCTGACTCTGGTGCGGGCGAGGGTGGAGGACTTCAACGGCATCCCGGTCATCGGGCTGCGCGAGCCGCCCATCGACGGGACCGCGCGGACGGTGAAGCGGGCCTTCGACCTCGCGGCGGGCTCGGTGCTCACCCTGCTCGCCGCGCCGGTGATGCTGGCCTGCGCGGCGGCGGTGAAGCTCACCGACGGCGGGCCGGTGCTCTTCCGCCAGCGGCGGGTGGGCGAGAACGGGCGGCCGTTCGACATGCTCAAGTTCCGGTCCATGGTGGTGGACGCGGAGGCCCGGCTGAAGGAGCTGGGCATCGACCTTGCGCAGCTGCCGGCGGACAACCCGGTGTTCAAGATCCAGCATGACCCGCGGGTCACCCGCGTCGGACGCTTCCTGCGGCGGTGGAGCCTGGATGAACTCCCCCAGTTCCTGAACGTCCTGAAGGGGGACATGAGCCTGGTGGGACCCCGTCCCGAAGAAGCGGCGGTGGTCGCGCGTTACAGCTTCTTCCACCGCAAGCGTCTGGCGGTGAAGCCCGGCATCACCGGGCCCATGCAGGTGAGCGGCCGGGGAGACCTGCCGCTGGCGCAGCGGCTGAACCTGGAGCTGGCGTACATCGAGAGCTGGACCATCTGGAGCGACCTCAAGATCCTCGCCAAGACCATTCCGGTGGTGCTGTGGGGCAAGGGCGCGTACTGAGCGGGTGACGGAATGAAGCGACGGACCTCGAAGGAACTGGACCTGAGCGAGCCCGGGGTGCCGGCGCCGCTGCTCCCTGCGCTCGAGGCCGCGGCGCGCGCGCTCAACGAGGGTGGGCTGGCCATCTACCCCACCGAGACGTTCTACGGGCTGGGAGCGGCCATCGGGCGCGCCGACGCGGTGCACCGCCTGGGAGGGCTCAAGGGGCGCTCCTCCTCGAAGCCGATGCCGGTCATCGCCGCCGACGAGGCCTCCGCCCGGGCGCTGTGGACCGCGGTCCCGCCCGAGGCAGAGATCTTCATCCGGCGCTTCTGGCCCGGGCCCCTCACCATCGTGCTGCCCGCCCGCGCGGGACTGCCGTTCGAGGTGGTCCCCGACGGCGAGGTGGGCGTGCGGGTGAGCTCGCACCCCGTCGCCCGGGAACTCGCCCGTCGCGCCGGGCCGATCATCGCGACCAGCGCCAACCTCTCGGGCAACCACGAGTCCACGAAGTTCTCGCAGATCGAGGGGCTGCTCCGGCAGTCGGTGGACGCGGTCGTCGACGCGGGCCAGACCCCCGGGGGCCGCCCGTCCACGGTCATCGCCTTCAAGAACGGCGCCCCGGTGATCCTCCGCGAGGGCGCCATCCAGAACGCGCTCATCTTCGCGTGCTTGGGCTAGCCGCGCGGACCTACCTGCGGCCGGGGCGGGCAGTTGCGCTAGAGTGACTGCGACCTATGGAGCCTCGGACGACGGCGAAGGCCACCGCAGACCTGCTGCACCGGGCGATCATCCCGCTGGCCCCGGGGGAGACCATCGACGGTATCTGCCGCGGTGAGGTGCTCGTCATCCAGCGCAAGGCGGGCTACCGGTTCGCCATCGACGCGATGCTCCTGGCCTCCTTCGCCGGCACTCCCCGCGGCCGGGTGTGCGAGCTGGGCACGGGGTGCGGCATCGTCTCGCTGGTGCTGGCCTCCCGCGGCGTCCGCGCCATCGACGCCCTCGAGCTGCAGCCGGCGCTCTTCGCGCTGGCGCTGCGCAACGTCTCCCTCAACCGCCGTGGCGAGCAGGTCCGCGTGGTGCACGGCGACCTGCGCGCGCTCAAGGGCGTGCTCCGCGCCCGCGAGTACGACCTCGTGGTCTCGAACCCGCCCTACGTGCCGCTGCGGGCGGGGGTGGTGAACCCCGGCACCGAGCGCGCGGTCGCCCGGCACGAGGTGAGCTGCACCCCCGCCGGCCTGGCCCAGGCCGCCCGGCACCTGCTCAAGGACGGTGGCGCGCTCAAGGTCATCTTCCCCGCCAGCCGCCTCATCGAGCTCACCGCGGCCCTCGACGCCGCCGGGGTCCACGGCCGCCGCATCCGCCTGGTCCACCCGGTCCCGGGTCGCCCGGCGAAGATGGTGCTCGTCGAGGCCCTGCGCAACCGGCCCGGCGCCCTCGAGGTCCTGCCCCCGCTGTACCTGTTCGCCGAGGGCGGCGGCCCCACCGCCGAGGCCCGCGAGATCATCGGCGACTCGGCGGGCTCGCCCGCGGCCGACTGAGCCCGGTCTCCCGGGGCTCTCCCCGTCCTTCTTGGCGCGACTTGACACCCGGGCTGCGGCTCGGCGACCCTTAGACCGCTTAGTCTGACGTATAGGTATGAACGTCTGGAATGTCGGGGTGGACGAGGTCGGGCGATGCCGAGGCCGCGGTTCTATCGGGCGGGCGAAGCGGTGCGAGAGGCCATCCTGTCCTCGGCGGCGCGGGAGTACGCGCACAAGGGCTACGTCGGGGCCTCGGTGAACCGCATCTTCCAGGGGGCGGGGCTCACCAAGGGCGCCTTCTACTACTACTTCGACGACAAGGCGGACCTCGCGGCGGCAGTCCTCGAGCGCTCGGTCAAAGAGGCGATGGATCTCCTGCGGCGCCTGCCGGCCCCCAAGGACGCCGCCGACTTCTGGCGGGTGCTGGAGCGTTCCATGCGCGACAGCCTGGAGCAGATGCAGCGCCGCCCGGAGGACTCGGAGGTGCTGGTGCGCCTGGGAGCGGCCATGGCCCGCGACCGCCAGCTCTCGGAGCGGGTCACCGGGCTGTTCGGCGAAGCGATGGCCGAGGTGGGGGCGCTGTGGGAGCGCGGCCGCGAGCTGGGCGCGGTGCGGGAGGACCTGCCGGTCCCGACGCTGCTCGCGCTGATGCAGGCGATCAAGGAAGGGCTGGTGCGGCTGCTGCTGCCCGCCGACGGGAAGGCCACGCCCGAGGCCCTGGAGCGGTTCGTGGCGCTGCAGATGGACGTGTTCCGCCGGGTCGCCGAGGCCCGGCCGACGGCTCCTGGACCCGGAAAGGGCGCGCGCGCGCCCAGGAAGAAGAGGGTGAGCAGATGAGGACCACCTCGCTGGTGTTGCTGCTCGTCGGTTTCCTCGCCTCCGAGGCCTGGGCGGGTACACCCCCGGAGCCGCCCAAGGACCTGCCCGCCTGCCCGAGCGGCGAGGAGAAGCCGGACGTGGCGGGGCTGGTGAAGCGGACCGACCAGATCCTGTCCGGGCGCAGCTCGGTGGGGACGATGGTGATGGCCATCAAGACCCCCGCCTGGAGCCGCTCGCTGAAGCTGAAGGTCTGGGCCCGGGGGAACGACTACGCGCTGGTCCGCGTGCTCGAGGGCGGCCCGCGCGAGACCGGGATGATGACGCTCAAGCGCGAGAAGCAGCTCTGGAACTGGCTGCCCCAGGCCGGCCGGGTGATGAAGCTGCCCTCGGGGATGATGGGCGACTCGTGGATGGGCAGCGACTTCACCAACGACGACCTGGTGAAGGGCTCCTCGCTCATCGACGACTACGACTCGAAGGTGGCCGGGGTCACGAAGCAGGACGGGCGCGACGCCTGGCACGTGGTGCTCACGCCCAAGCCCGCGGCCGCGGTGGTCTGGGGGAAGGTGGACCTGTTCATCGACCGGCAGAGCTGCCTGCCGCTCTTCGAGCAGTTCTTCGACGAGGAGGGCAAGCCGGCCCGCAAGATGGCCTTCGGCGAGTTCAAGCAGCTGGGCTGGCGGCTCTTCCCCACGCGCATGACCGTGACCCCGGCGGAGGCAGGGCGCGAGACGTCCATCACCTACCAGGAGATGGAGTTCGACGTGGAGATCCCCGACGACACCTTTGGCCTGCACCGGCTACGGCAGGGGAGGTGAGCCGTGCTCCTCGCCCTGGCCTGGCGCAACCTCTGGCGCAACGCCCGGCGCACGCTCATCACGGTGGGCGCGCTCTCGCTCGGCGTGATGGGGGTGGTGTTCATCCACAGCTACCGCGAGTCCGCGAACCAGCAGATGGTGGCGGAGATCACCGCGGGGCTGGTGGGCCACCTGCAGATCCACGGGCTCGGCTACCAGGCCGACCCCGAGCTCTCCAACACCGTCCGCGACCCCGCGGTGGTCGAGGCGTCGCTCAGCCGGGCGATCCCCGGTGCGCGGCCGGTCCGTCGGGTGCTGGGCTACGGACTCGCGGGCTCCGGTGAGGCCTCCTCGGCCGCGCTGATCGTGGGATTCCAGCCCGAGGACCCGGCCGCGCCCTCCGGGTTGCGTCCCCTGGTCGTGGTGGAGCAGGGCCGGCCGCTCGCACCGACCGCGGCGCGCGAGGCGGTGCTGGGACGGGAGTTGGCGCTGCTGCTCGACGCGCGGCCCGGCAGCGAGCTGGTGCTGGTGGGCCAGGCGGCGGACGGCTCGGTGGCGAACGACCGGTTCACGGTGGTGGGCACCGGCGACGGCGGCAGCGCGGAGATGAACGCCAACGCGGTCTTCCTGCACCTGCGCGACGCCCAGGACTTCTTCGGGCTGGGCGACGGGGTCCACCAGATCCTGGTGCGGCTGCCGGAGGAGCCCGAGGACCTGGCGGCGCCGCTCTCGAGCCTGCGCGGGGCGCTGGACCTGGCGACGCTGGAGGCGCTGTCCTGGAGCGAGATGCTGCCCGAGCTGAAGGGGATGATGGACCAGAAGGCGAAGAACCAGCGCATCCTCGACTTCGTGGTGCTGCTCATCGTCGGGCTGGGGGTGCTGAACACCATGACCATGTCCACCTTCGAGCGGACCCGGGAGTTCGGGGTGATGGCCTCGCTGGGCACGCGGCGCCGGCGCATCCTTGCGCTGGTGGCGAGCGAGGTGCTGCTGCAGGGGGTGCTGGGCTTCGCGCTCGGCGTCCTGGCGGCGCTGCTGGTGCTGTGGGGGATGGGGAGCATCAGCCTCGCGGCGTTCAGCCAGTCGGACGTGATGGGGGTGCGCTTCCCCGAGACGATCCGCCCCGAGCTGCACTGGGAGGCGCTGAAGAACGCGGCGGTCACTGCCTTCGGAACGGTGTTCGTCGGCGGCTTCTGGCCGGCGCTGCGCGCGGCCCGGCTCTCGCCGGTGGAAGCGACGAGGTACGTCTGATGCGCTCCCTGCTCAAGCTGGCCTGGCGCAACCTCTGGCGGAACCGGCGCCGCACGCTCATCAACTTGAGCGCCTCGGGGTTTGGCCTGTTCCTCATCGTCGTCTACTCGGGGCTGCTCGCCGGGGTGGTGGGCGACGCGAGCACCCAGCTCGACAACACCGGGATGGGCCACGTGGAGCTGACCGCGCCCGGGTGGCGGGCGCGCCACGGCGCGGCGCAGGCGCTGTCCGACCCGGAGGCGCTGCTCGCGGGGCTGCAGCTGCCCGAGGGGACGCAGCGCTCGGGGCGGGTCGTCGCCCGCGGGCTCGCGAGCAGCGCGCGTGGCAGCCAGGGCGTGGTGGTGCACGGGATCGACCCGGTGACCGAGGCGCTGGTCGCGACCTACGTGACCGACGTGCGCGAGGGCGAGCGGCTCGCGGCAGGTGACCTGCGCGGCGCGCTGGTGGGCGAGAAGCTGGCGGAGCGGCTGAAGCTGAAGGTGGGCCAGAAGCTGCGGCTGATGGTCCAGCGTGCCGACGGGGAGATGGGCGCCGACGTCTTCCGGGTGCGGGGCTTCTTCCACTCGCTCTCGCCCAACATCTCGCGGTCCACGGTCCTGCTCACCGCCCCGGCGGCGCGGACGCTGCTGGGGGTGGGGGAGGTCGCGCACCAGGTGGTGCTGCAGCTGCCGGAGGCCGGGGTGGCGGACGAGGTGGCGGCGACGCTGCGCAGCCGTCTCGGCGCCTCGGTGGAGGTGGCCTCGTACGGCGAGCTGATGCCGGTCCTGAGGAAGATGGAGGAGCTGGTGGACGGGGTCTCGCTCATCGTCGCCCTCTTCGTGTACCTGCTGGTGGGGCTGGGCATCCTCAACACCACGCTGATGTCGGTGCTGGAGCGGACGCGGGAGTTCGGGGTGATGCGGGCGCTGGGGAGCCGGTCCGGGCAGGTGGTGCGGTTGGTGCTGGCCGAGTCGTTCTGGGTGGCGACGCTGGCCTCGGTCATCGGGTTGACGCTGGGGCTGACGCTCACCTACGTCGGTTCGGAGCGGCCGCTGGTGGACTTCGGCAAGAGCGTGGGGGAGTCGTTCGAGATGGCGGGGACGGTGATGCGGTCGGCGTTCCGGACCGAGTTCTCGCTGGGGTCCGCCGCCCGGTCGGCGGGGATCGTCTACCTGACCACGCTCCTGGTGGGGCTGTACCCCGCGTGGCGGGTGAACCGGTTGAGCCCGTCCGAGGCGCTGCGCACGCATTGATGAAGGGAGGCCGCCATGCCGGTCGTGGAGATCCAGCAGGTCACCAAGGACTACGTGGAAGGAGGGCGGGTGCTCACCCAGGCGCTGCGAGGGGTGGACCTCGCGGTGGAGAAGGGGGAGTTCATGGCCATCGCCGGGCCGAGCGGCTCGGGGAAGACCACGCTGCTGAACCTCATCGGCGCGCTGGACACGGCGACGAGCGGGGTGGTGAAGGTGGACGGTCGGGCGCTGCAGGGGCTCTCGGCGGCGGCGCTGGCGGACCTGCGGCGGGACCGCATCGGGTACGTGTTCCAGGCCTACAACCTCATCCCCGTGCTGACGGCGGCGGAGAACGCGGAGTACGTGCTCGAGCTGCAGCGGGTGCCGGCGAGCGAGCGACGGCGTCGGGTGGCCGGGCTGTTCGAGGCGCTGGGGCTCTCGGGGCTTCTGGACACGCGGCCTCCCAAGATGTCGGGCGGCCAGCAGCAGCGGGTGGCGGTGGCCCGGGCGATCGCGGCGCAGCCTGCGGTGGTGCTGGCCGACGAGCCGACCGCGAACCTGGATCAGGCGACTGGACGGGCGCTGGTGGAGCTGATGCGGCGGCTGAACCGGGAGCAGGGGGTGACCTTCATCTTCTCCACGCACGACCCGATGGTGCTCGAGCAGGCGGACCGGGTGGTGCGGCTCGTCGACGGGCGCATCGCCTCGGACGAGCGCAAGCCCGCGAACTGAGGGTGCGATGAGGAGAGGCTCGGTGGTGGTCGCGTTGGTGGTGGTCGCGTTGGCCTGCCTGTCCGTGCCGCTACGGGCGGAGGCGAAAGAGGTGTGGGCGAGCGCGGACGGCGCCTCGGCGCTGGAAGTCCGTGCCTTCTACAAGAGCTTCGGAGCGGCGCTGCGGCTGCAGCCTGGGCTCGTGGATGGGACCGTGGCCCTGCGGGGGCTGGTGGACGAGCTGCGCGCCCAGGTGCCGGCCGAGCAGGCGGCGCTGCTCCCCACCGACCTCGCGCTGCCGGCGTACGGCGCGACCTCCACACACGTGGCGCGGGTGTGGGGCAGGCTGCTCTTCCTGAAGCGGTTCGAGCTCTCGGCGGGTTGGCAGCTCGGGGCGGCAGTGGCGTCCTCGCCCGCGTT
>CAZAIE010000310.1:0-925 GCA_964485035.1 uncultured Myxococcaceae bacterium
GGGCCGCCGGACGCAGCGGCAGGAGCGGCCCGTCGAGCGGCGCTGCGAGCGACGGGCCGGCTGGAGCGCGGACAGCGCCTTCGAGGCGAAGCAGACCGTCACCCTGCACTCGGTGAGCGGCACCAGCGCCGAGGCCACCAAGGTGAAGGAGGCGGCGCGGCTGCTCGAGGCGGTGCTGAACTCGCCCGCCTTCCGCGACGAGGTGCTGCGCCTGAAGGGCACCATCAACACCGGCGGGATGGACAACACGCAGCTCCTCGACAAGCTGCTCGCCGGGTCCGAGGGCTTCTCGCCGGGCGCGGACCACGAGGCCGACCTGAACGTCGTCCTCTACAAGAAGTGGAACCCGTTCTCCCGCGAGGTCGCGTGGAGCGGCGCGAGCGAGGACGCGATCCACCTCAACCGGAAGTTCTTCCGCAACGCCAGCGCCGCCTCGGTCGCCGGGACGCTGGCCCACGAGTGGGCGCACCAGCTGGGCTTCCGCGACTCCGGGGCGGACTCGCGCTCGGTGCCCTACCAGGTCGGGGAGATCGTCGAGCGGCTCGCGAAGAAGGTGGACAGCGCTCCCACGACGACACCTTCCGCGCCCTCGACACCCTCCACCCCGTCGACCTCGACCCCAGTTGCGAACCTCTTCAGCCCGTTCCACCAGACCTCGACCGGCAACTGCGTCTCCATCGCCGCGATCAAGGCCGGCATGGGCGCGTTCGGGCCGGACGGCGTGCTCTCGTCGCTGCGCTCCACCTCGGACGGCTTCGAGTTCACCATGCGCGACGGCTTCAAGGGACGCGTCACCGCCCAGGAGCTCGTCACCGCACGGTCGCTCTCACGCATCTCCGGACCGGACGCGGCGATGGTCGAGAAGGCGAACGTGCTCTACGCCGCCATGGCCGTGGCTGGCTGGCGGGTGTGGCGCAAGGTCGGC
>CAZAIE010000310.1:935-7642 GCA_964485035.1 uncultured Myxococcaceae bacterium
GCTGCCCAGGTCGAGGGCAACGACGGCTGGAGCGCCAACGAGATGTGGTTCTCGACTGCCTGCAAGTCGCTGAACGACGGCGAGAACTACCTCGAGGGGCCGCACTGGCTGGGCCTGGACCGGAGCACCCGCCGCATCGATCCCAAGGACCTGGGCAGCTACCCTGCCGCGGTGGGCGCGAGCAGCAAGCACGCGGTCTTCGCCTCGAACGGGTCCATCGACAAGTTCGGCGAACGGATCGACGGGCGCTACGGCGGCCGGTACACCGACGGCTTCGGGCGCTCGCTCATCGGCGCCTACGCCATCGTGCGCGACTGAGCGGCTACGGCAGCGTCTCCACGACCTCCTCGCGGCGCGGCGCCTTGAGGACCTCGTAGCTCGCCTGCTTGCCCTTGAGCGTCAGCACCGCGGCCATGCCCCAGCACATCTTCCCGTCGTTGAGCTTCCACGGGAACGAGGTCGCGCCGCCGGGGTTCAAAAACAGCGCGGGGTGCAGCTTGCCCGGTGCGAGCGGCTTGCCCGCGAGGTCGGTGGCCTTGCCGCCCGCCTCGAGGATGTGGCCGTGGACGCCGAAGGCGATCTTCGCCTCCTGGATCGCCGCGAGGACGTCCTTGTCCCCGACGTTGCCCGCTCCGGGCACGTAGTCGATGGCCTCCTTGCCCGACTGCCGCGGCGGCCCGTGCATGACCAGGACGACCGGGTTCTTCGCCTCCTTCGCGAGCGCGGCGATCGAGCGGGCGTCCTCCGGCTTGTAGAGGCAGGCCCCGGTGCCCTTCACGTAGCCCTTGTCCGAGTAGCCGCCCAGCCCGACCAGGTCGAAGCCCTCGCCGGTGACGCGACGCGCGAGGTCCATGTTCACCAGGTTCGGGTGGTCCTTGGCGGCCGCGCGCAGCGCGCGGTTGAACGGCGCGCGGCTCTCCCAGTTGCCGATGACCACGTACGTGGGCAGGTCCTTCGCGGCGATGAAGTTCAGCACGTCCTCGAGGTCGAACTCGTTCTCGGCCGAGTCGCCTCCGAGGATCACGCCCTCGACCTTCGCCGCCCGGAAGCGCTCGTAGAACTCGTCGAGCGAGGCGCGGGTGGGCTTGTCGAGTTCCTTGATCCCCGAGAGCACGCCGAAGCGGACCTCGCCGGGGACCGCGGGTCCGTCGACCCTGCGCACCTGGGCGCGCGCTCCGTGGAAGGTGTACTCGAAGCCGGCGTGGACGCGGACCTCGGGCTTGGGCAGCAGCTCCTGGGGACCGACGCAGCTCAGGCTGTGGGCCGCCTGGTACTCGTCCCAGGTCGCAGGAGGCGGCTCGTCCTGTGCAAAGGACGGCGCAGGGAGGACGACGAGCAGGAGCGCAAGGAGCACGTTTCTCATGGCGCGGCATTCTCGGGGCAAAGACCCGCGGTTGAAAGGTCCAGGGCCGCTGCCCAGAATGGCGCATGCCGCTCGACCCCTCGAAGTCCCTTCCCGACCACCTGCGCTCGCTCGACCGGCGCTCCCCGCGCGCCCTGGACCACGGCCTCGAACGCCTCGGCTACCGGGGCCAGCACGCCGCCCGGCGCGCGCTCTGCCTCGCCGCGTACCGGCACCTCGAGCGGCTCCGGCGCATCCACGTCGAGGGCCACGACCGGGCGCAGCTCCCGGCGCGTACCAACCTCTTGTGCATGGGCCCCACCGGGAGCGGCAAGACCTTCATCGTGGAGCTGCTCTTCGGACAGATCCTCGGGCTGCCGCACGCCATCGTGGACATCACCGGCTACTCCGAGACCGGCTACGTGGGCGGCGACGTGCACAGCATCCCCACGCGGCTGGTGGACGCGGCGGTGGGCAACCGGGACCTCGCGCGGGGCGGGGTCATCGTCCTCGACGAGTTCGACAAGCTCGCCACCTCGGAGAACCGCGCGGTGTTCGCGGGCGCCGAGACCACCAAGGACGTCTCCGGGCGCGGGGTGCAGCGCGAGCTCCTGAAGCTCATCGAGGGCGGCGTGGTCGAGACCCAGCTCGGCCTCTCCCACCACAGCCGCGTGGCCTTCGACTCCCGCGACGTGGCCTTCGTGGCCTGCGGCGCCTTCTCCGGGCTGAAGTTCTCGGCGACGGCGGCGCGCGAGGTCGGGTTCGGCCGGGAGATCGCCGCGCGCCTGGAGCAGCGCATCGCCGTGCGCCTGGAAACGCGCGAGGCCGAGGACACCGAGGCGCTGGCAAAGTACGGCTTCTTGCCGGAGCTCATCGGGCGGTTCGGGAGGCTGGTGGTCTTCGAGCCGCTCGAGCGGGAGACCCTGCGCGAGATCCTCGACCTGGAGCTCACCCGGCACCGCACCGAGTTCGCCCTGGAGGGCTTTGCGCTCGAGCTCGACCCGCTCGCGATGGACGCGCTGGTCGAGGTCGCGTGGACCAAGCAGACGGGAGCGCGAGGCATCAGCGCTGCCCTGCTGCGGGTGCTCGAGGACGCCGCCTTCGAGCGCTTCGGAACGGACGTGACCGGGACGCTGTTCGTCAGGCACTCGCCCCAGGGCCCCAGCGTCGAGTTCGAGGCCGGTCCGCCGCCCGCTGCGTCGTGAACTCCGCGAGCGCGACTTGGTCCTATTGACCCGGCCGATCGGTCCGGCGCATCAGCGCGCTCATCAACGCCCCCGGCAGCATCCTCGCCACGGTGAGCGCGACCCGGTTCTTCAGGCCCGGGACGAAGACCACCTTCCCGCGCTCGAGCGCCGCGAGCGACCGCTCGACCACCTCCGGCGCGCTCATCCACAGCCAGCCGGGCTTCCCGGACATGTCCATGTGCGCGCGCTGGTGGAACTCGGTGTGGGTCAGGCCCGGGCAGAGCGCCTGGACTCGCACCCCCGTGCCCCGCAGCTCCTGCGCCAGTGCCTCCGAGAAGAACGTGAGGTAGCCCTTGGTGGCCCCGTAGGTCACGCTCCCCGCGCGCGGCAGAAAGCCCGCCACCGAGGCGACGTTGATCACCGCTCCCCTGCCCCGCTGCTTCATCGCCGGCACGGCGACGCGCGCGAGCCGCACGCTCGCGATCACGTGGAGCCGGATCATCGCCTCGTGCGCGTCCGCGTCCGACTCGAGGAAGTCGGTGCCGTGGCCGAAGCCGGCGTTGTTCACCAGCAGGTCCAGCCGCGAGGCCTGTGCGATCCACTGCTCGACCTGTGCGAGCGAGGCCGGGTCGGCGAGGTCTGCCGCGAGGACCTGCGCCTCGACACCAGAGCCCGCTCTCAGCTCCGCAGCCAGGACCTCCAGGCGCTCCCGGCCGCGCGCGACCAACACCAGGTCGTGGCCCCGCGCCGCGAGCGCCCGCGCGAACGCCGCGCCAATCCCGACGGAGGCTCCGGTGATCAGCGCCAGGGGTCGGTCGTTCGCCATCGCGGGCTCCAGGGACGACGCGAGGCGGCCGGTTGCCCGGTCGCCTCGCGAGAAGAATGCAGAGTGGCGGCTACTTCTTGGTGAGGCTGAGGCAGGCCTTCTCCGCGGCGAGCGCCTGCTCGGCCGAAGAGGCGGTGGTCTCGCACTGGTACTGCTTCCCGTCGATGGTCCGGCGGATCCACACGAAGTGGTTGTCGCCCATGTCCCCGCGGTTCACGAACTGGATGTTCCAGCCGTCGGCGAGCTTCTCCTCCTTCACCACCTTCTTGGGGCTGTAGTCGAGCTTGGCGCCCTGGGCGTCCTCGAAGCTCTTGGCGGCGTACTGGCCGGCCACCCCGACGGTGAAGACGACGCCCGGTCCCTGCACCATGACCTGGTCGCCCATCTCGCTGAACTCGCACTTGGGCCCGTCGAACTTCAGCCCCAGCTTCTTGATCTCCTGGAACGTGGGCTTCTTGGCCTCGGCGGGCTTCGCATCCGCGGGCTTGGCCTTCGGGTCGGCCGCCTTGGGATCTGCCGCCTTCGGGTCGGCGGGCTTGGCGTCAGCGGGCTTGGCGTCAGCGGGCTTGGCGTCAGCGGGCTTCGCCTCGGGCTTGGTCTCGGCCTTGGCGGGAGCGGCCTTGGCTGCAGCGGCGTGGACAGCCATCGGCGCGACGAACAGCGCCGCGGCGAGGACGGCAGGGAGGGTCTTGGACATCTTCGACTCCTTGAGACGGGTTTCCTGCTCCGAACGGCCCGGCGGTGAAGGGCGCGGATTAGAGCCGATGGCGCGCGGCAAGTCGACGGAGAACCATGCCAGGGTATTCGCCCATGACGCACCGCACCGAGGCCAGCACGACCCTCCCCGCACGGTTCCGCATCCCCCTGTCGCTGGTGGCATTGGCGGTGGGCTTCGGACTGTGGCTCCCCGCGGTCCACCTACCCTTCCGCTGGCTCTCGCCGGAGGCGAGCTACCTCTCTGACGGAATCCCCGAACGAGGCTGGGCTCTGGCGGCACGCCACCTCGCCCTCTGGAGCGTCCCCTCGGTCCGCCAGAGCGAGCTGCGGCAGATGCGCTCGGCGAACGCCGAGTGGGACTTCATGGGCCGCAGCTTCCTGGTGTGGTCCCTGGCCAACATGGCGCTGCGCGACCCTACGCTGCAGCCGACGGCGCTGGAGGTCATCGACCGGATCCTCGACGAGACGCTCAAGCTGGAGAGTGAAGAAGGCCCCGAGTTCTTCCTCATGCCCTACGCGCGGCGCGCGCCCTTCGTGATGCAGCCCGCGCGCAGCCAGTTCCTCGACGGCGAGATCGCGCTGATGTTGGCGATGCGCCGGGCCCTCGCCGACCGGCCCGACCTGAAGGCGGCGCTCACCGAGCGCGTCGAGCTGATGACCGCACGGATGGAGCGGAGCCCGGTGCTCTCGGCCGAGAGCTATCCGGACGAGTGCTGGAGCTTCTGCAACTCCATCGCGCTCGCCGCCATCCGCATGGCCGACTTCCTCGACGGGACGGACCACTCGGACCTGCTCCGTCGGTGGGTCGCGGTGGCCCGGCAGAAGCTGGTGCACCCCGCGACCGGCCTGCTGGTCTCGAGCTACCGGGTCGACGGCACGCACCTGGACGGCCCCGAGGGCTCGACGCTGTGGATGACCGTGCACGCGCTGCAGCTGGTCGATCCGGAGTTCGCCCGCGACCAGTACCAGCGGGCGCGGCGGGAACTCGGGCGCATCGTCGCCGGCTTCGGCTACTCGAGGGAGTGGCCGGACTCCTGGAGGAACCAGCAGGACGTGGACTCGGGCGTGGTGGTGCCGCTGCTTCAGGCGAGCCCGGGCGGGAGCGGCCTCGCGCTGGTGGGTGCGGCGTCCTTCGACGACCGCGAGTACCTCGCCGCGCTCCACGCCGCGCTGGACTTCGCCGCCTTCCCCAGCCGGCGCGAGGGCGGCCTCAAGTACTGCGCCAGCAACCAGGTCGGCGACGCGGTGCTCCTCTACTCGACGGTGCTGGGACCGATGTGGCGCAAGGTCCAGGAGGGCCGCCGATGACGCCCCGCGAACTCTGGACCCGGGCGCGCGCCCTCGGGCAGGCCCCGACGCTCTCCCCGCGATCGCTCGTGCTCTGGGCCGTGCGCTTCTCGGCGCTGTTCGCTTTCGTGCATCTCGCCGGCTTCCGGGAGCACACCACGGTGCTCTCGGGGACCCTCGCCGGCGGCGCGCCAGCGCCCATCTCGGGCTTCTTCGGGATGGTCTACCTCTTCAGCTACTTCGTGGCGGTCCTCGCCGTGCCGCCCCTGCTCTTCGCCGCCGGCGTGGGGTGGGTCGCCGCGCGGCTCTGGCAGAAACGCTCGGCGCCGTGATTCCAGACAGGCCACCCGCTATCCTCAGGAAGCGCGCATGAGCCCCGGAACCAAGCCACCCGCCCCGCCGTCGCCGAAGACCACCATCGGCGAGTACGAGGTCCTCCACCGCATCGGCGCCGGCGGCATGGGCGACGTGTACGAGGCCCGGCACCCGGTCATCGGGCGCAAGGTCGCGATCAAGGTCCTGAAGAAGACCGCCCCGCGCGGGCCCGAGGCGCCGCCAACCCTCCTCTCGGAGGCCCGCGCCGCGAACCTCGTGCACCACCCGCACATCGTGGAGGTGTTCGGGTTCGGACAGCTCCCCAACGGCCAGGAGTACCTGGTCATGGAGATGCTCGACGGCTCCGCGCTGGAGAAGCTCTTGGAGGAGCGCAAGCGCCTGGAGATCGAAGAGGGCCTATCCATCCTCGAGGAGCTGTTCGACGCGCTCGCGGCGCTCCACGGGGTGGGCGCGGTGCACCGCGACCTGAAGCCGGCGAACGTCTTCGTCGTCAAGCCGCCTCACGGCGACCCGTATGTGAAGCTGCTGGACTTCGGCCTCGCGCAGGCTGGCCCCACGGCCGCGAGCGAGGTGCTCTGGGGGACGCTGCAGTACCTGGGGCCCGAGCAGCTGCGCGGAGAGCCCGCGACCGCGGCCTCGGACCTGTTCGCTGCGGGGGCAGTCGCCTACAAGCTGTTCAGCGGCAGCGTGCCCTTCGACGGGCGCACCCCGGACGAGCTGGTGGCCCAGCACCGGCGAGCCCCCAAGGCCCTCTCCGCCGTGGTCCCGGAGATCCCCCTGCGGCTGAGCCAGCTCGTCTCCAGCCTCCTCGACAGCAACCCCGCCAAGCGCCCCTCTGCGGTGAAGGCGTTCGAGGAGATCCGCGCGCTGCAGCGCCACCTGCGCCCCGGGCCGGCACAGACTCAAGCGCCACAGCCAGCCACACCTCCCGCGAAGGCCGGACCGGGTCTTCTGGACAAGGTCTTCTCTCAGTTCCGGAAGGGTCCTGCCCCCGCCGCCGCGCCCTCGAAGC
>CAZAIE010000311.1:0-7635 GCA_964485035.1 uncultured Myxococcaceae bacterium
GTTCGGGTCAGGGCGCTGGCGGCGCTGCTGGTCGCCTCGAGCGCGGTGTGGCTGCTGCGCCTGGGGACCCCGGCACCCGCTGCGCCGTGTGCGTCTCCAGTCCCCGTCGTTCCGGGCGAGCCGCGGGTCCGCTGCGACGGGGTGGGCTCGGGGAGGCTGCCGGCTGGGACGGCGCGGGTCCTCGGTCAGCCGCTAGACCTCAACGCGCTTACCCGGGCCGATCTCGAGTCCCTGCCGGGGGTGGGGCCGAGCCTCGCCGGACGGATCCTGGAAGAGCGCAGCCGTCGCGGGGGGTTCCGGTCGGTGGAGGAGCTGGGCGAGGTCAAGGGTATCGGGCCCGCCAAGCTCGCCCAGCTCCGCGCCGCACTACACGCCCCGCGGCGCCAGGGTGTAGATTGAGCGCTCGGCATTCTCCGGAGGAAGGCGTCCCGTGCAGATCTCGTGTGAGCGGTGCAACACCGTCTACGTCCTCGACGACAAGCTGATTCCCGCTGGGGGCGCGCCCGTCCAGTGCACCCGCTGCGGGCTGGTGTTCACCGCCCGGCCCCCGGCTGGGGCTGTCGCCGCTCCGCCGCCGCCCAAGCCCTCCGCTCCGCCTCCGAGCGCCTCCCGGACCCAGGTCTTCGGCGGAGTCGCCTCGCCCGCGCCCCAAGCTCCCGCTCCCTCGGTCCACGCCACCCAGATGTTCGGCGGCGCCCCTGCCGCTGCTGCGCCCCCAGCTCCCAGCGCCCACTCCACGCAGATGTTCGGGGCTGGTGCCGCGGCAGCGCCCTCTTCTGCGGCACCGGCCTCCAGCCCCCACGCAACGATGATGTTCGGCTCCGCGCCCTCGGTTGCGGCGCCCGCTGCCCCGGCCGCTCCGCCTGCGGCGTCGCCGCACGCGACGATGGTCTTCGGGGGCGCTCCCCAGCCCTCTGCGGCGATGCCTGCGGCCCCCGCGCCCTCGATGCCCGCGCGTTCGACCCAGGTATTCGGCGCCGCCGGCTCGGCCCAGGCCCCGGTCGCCCCGGCTCGCGTCGCGGCTCCGCTCAACCCGAACTCCACCATGATGTTCGGAGGGCAGGCCCCGGCGCAGCCCGCGAAGCCGACGACGCCCGCGCCTCAGTCGGCGACCAGCACCATGATGTTCGGAACCGCGCCCCAGGCCGCGAGTCCGGCCCCGGCGGCGGGCAACCCGAACTCGACGATGATGTTCGGTGCGGCGCCTCCAGCGGCCCAGGTCCCCGCTCCGGCGCCAGCCGCGAGCCCCAGCCCGAACTCGACCATGGTCTTCGGCGCTGTCCCCAAGCCCGCGGCGGCTGCGGACGACGGTGAGCGCGCGCCTGCCGTGGAGATGCCCTCGGTCCCGTCGACCCCGGGGCGCCGCCCGGTGCGGCCAACGCCGGTGATGCCTCCTCCCGAGGCGGCTCCTCTCTGGCAGCCGGAGTCGAAGCCCGAGCCGTCGGCTGAGGAGGAGGACACTCCTCCGCCTGCCGAGCCTGTCGGGCAGGCTCCGTCGTGGATGGCTCCGGACCAGCCGGAAGAGGCCGCTCCGGCTCTGTCGGCTCCTGCCCGTCGGCCTGCCCGCAAGCCCGCCCCGTTGCCGGCCCCTCTGCCGGTCAAGCGCGCCGAGCCAGCCGAGCCGCTGGTGGGCTCCCAGACCATGGAGTTGCAGATGTCGCTGAAGAAGCGGCAGCGCAAGCTCCCCATGGTCCTCGGCATCCTGCTCATCCTCGGGCTCGTCGGGGGCGGCGTCGCGCTCTACCTGAAGACCCGGGTGCCCGGGGCCGACCCGGCGCTGGTCGCCGCGGACGCGAAGGCGCTCGCGCTCTTCAAGGCCGACGACACCGAGTCCCTCAAGGCGGCGCTCGCGGCCTGGAAGGCCATCGAAGCCAAGTCGCCGGACTTCGTGCCCGCGGTGGCGAACCAGCTCATGGCCCACGTGTTCCTGAACCAGGACCTGCGCGACGAGATCCTCCGGGTGCGCGGCCAGGCCGCGGGGCTCGAGTCGGAGATGCGCAAGCTGATGGAGAAGAAGGAGCCGGCCGACTGGCTGGCCAAGGCCAACGCCCTGCGCGCCCAGCTCATCGAGATCAAGACGCAGGTGGACGCCCTGCAGGACGAGGCGGCCAAGCACGACGAGCGGGCAGGGGAGCTGCTGAAGCTGGCCAAGAGCAAGGTCGAGAAGCTGGGGCAGGCGGGGGACGGGACCGCCGTCTTCCGCGCCTCGGCGCTCTACTACGCGGTGAAGGGGCACGAGACCGCCGAGAAGCTCGCGGACTTCTACCGGAAGAACCCCGACGAGCGGAAGGTGCTCCACGACGACCCGCGCGCCTTCGGGGACCTGGCCATCGCCGGCATGCACGCCCAGCCGCGCATCAGCCCTGAGCGGCGCGACAAGGGCATCGCCGGTGCGACCAAGGCGCTGGAGAAAGACCCCAAGTTGCTCCGGGCGCACCTCTTCGCCGCGAAGATCTACCTGGCCAACAAGGAGTACCCCGAGGCGAAGGCCGCAGTGGAGAAGCTGCTCGCAGCAAACCCCGCCCACAAGGCCGGCGCCAAGCTGAAGCAGGACATCGACCAGGCCTCCGCGGCTGCGGCAGCAAAGAAGGCGAAGGCTGCCGAAGCCGAGGAGTCCAAGGAGAAGTAGGCGTGCCTCCCCCGTACCAGCGCCACGTCTTCGTCTGCACCAACGAGCGGTCGGCCTCCGACCCGCGGGGCTGCTGCCACGCCCGGGGCGGGGAGGAGGTCCTGGCCGCCTTCAAGCAGGCGCTGAAGCAGCAGGGGCTCGCCGGCAGCGTCCGCGCGAACTCGTCCGGCTGCCTCGATGCGTGCGCGCAGGGCGTCTCCGTGGTCGCCTACCCCGAGGGCGTCTGGTATGCACGCGTGACCGCGGCCGACGTCCCGGAGATCGTCTCGTCGCACCTGGTGGGCGGCGCGCCCGTCGAGCGCCTGAAGCGGGTGAGCGAGAAGAAGGGCTGAGGCCTCCTACGGTTCCAGCTCGCAGAGCCGCATCACCGCCGAGTCGGCGACCGCGAAGCCGTTGCGCTGGAAGAAGCTGCGGCCGCTGCTGGCCTGGTCGGGGAAGGTGAGCAGTTCCACCCGCCGGGCCGAGAGCGCCTTGGCCCGGGCCACCGCCGCGGCGATGAGCTTGCTGCCCGCGCCCTTGCCTCGCCAGGCGAGGGCCACCACCAACTCGTCGATTGTGGCGATGCGCCCGCGCAGCCGGAGCTGGGGCCGGTGGGAGAGGCTGACGAAGCCGATGGGCCGGTCGAGGTTGTCCACCGCGACGAAGACGTCGATCTCAGGGTGGTTCAGCACCCAGAGCTGGGTGTTGGAGTCCGCGGCGTCGGCGTAGCCGAGGTCCTTCAACAACGTACCGATGGCCTCGCGGTCGCCGCGGCGAGCCTGCCGGATTTTGAAGGGATCGCTCAAGGCCCGCGCCCTCGGCTGTGACGGCTGGTATCTTATCGCGCGCCCGACGGACGCCAAGTTTTCTCTCCCGGGCGAACCTCCCATGCTCCCCAAGCTCCTCTTCGCCACCCCCGACGGCACCGTCCTCGAGCACCCCCGCCTGCTGGCGGTCGCCCGCTCTGGGGACGACCTCGTCGCTCCCTCCGAGCGCCCCATCCTGCTGCCCGCCCACGCCCGGCTGGCCCACCTGCCTGGGAGGCTGCCGGTGGGCCTCGACCCCGAGACCGGCCGAGTGGAGGCGCTCCGTGAGGCAGTGCTGGGCAGGCGCCGCTTCGTCCCCGACGCGGTGGCGGCCGTGCTCCCTCCGGGCCACACCCGCACCTTCCTGCCCGCGACGAGCCGGGTCGGCGGCCCGCCCCTGACCCAGTGGGCGTACGCGGCCGCGGGCTGGGGCGCGCAGGGGCCGGTGGTGTGGGCGCTGCGCACCGACCGGCGCACGCACTGGGACCCCTCGCGCTTCTCCACGCCCGAGCTGCCACGCCGGGTCCGGGAGCTGTGCGCCCGCCTGCCCAAAAACCGCGTGCTCGGGCAGATCTCCCGGTGCGCGCTCGAGTACCGCTGCTTCACCGCGCAGAACGTCTTCTACCAGCGCGACGAGGGCGGCCTGCCGTCCTCGAAGGCCTGCAACGCACGCTGCAAGGGCTGCATCAGCGAGACCCGCCCTGGCGGCCCGCCGTCGTCCATGCAGCGCATCCGCGACCTGCCGACCGCGGCCGAGCTCGCGGAGCTGGGAGCGCTGCACCTCGCCGAGGCGACCGGCCGCGTGATGGTGAGCTTCGGGCAGGGCTGCGAGGGCGAGCCCCTCACCCGGGGCCAGGTGCTGGCGGACGCCATCCGCGGCATGCGGGAGCGGACCCGGCGCGGGTCGATCAACATCAACACCAACGCCAGCCGTCCCGAGATCTTGGCGGCGATGTTCGAGGCCGGCCTCGACGCCGTCCGGGTGAGCCTCAACTCCGCCCACCCAGAACTCTACGAGGCCTACTACGACCCCTCGGGCTACGGCTTGCGAGACGTCGAGCGGTCCCTCGCGGTGGCGCGGCGCGCGGGCGCCTACGTGGCCCTGAACCTGCTGCTCCTACCCGGAGTCACCGACCGCGAGGGGGAGGTGGACCGGCTCATCCGCCTCATCGTGAAGCACCGGGTGGATCAGGTGCAGTCCCGTTCGCTCTGCCTCGACGCGGACGACTACGTGGCGCTGGCTCGCGGCAAGGGCGCGGGAGGCGAGCCCATCGGCGTGCGCGCGATGCTGCAGCGGTTCTGCCACGCCGCTCCCTGGCTGGTCATCGGCAACTTCGCGCGTGGCCTCGGGGAGCGCTGAGGAGTGACTCAGGCTTGATTGACTGCTGGTGTCGGCGTATGTAGGATGCCTCCTTCCTCAAGCAAGGCGGCCTCTCAATGCGCACCGTAATCCTGAGCGTTTTCGTGGCCTTGACCGCTGCCTGTGGGGGTGGCGTCGTGGATGCCACAGATCCAAAGGCGGACACCCTCGAGGAGTCGAGCGCCGACCTCAAGTACGCCGCGGTCTACCGGACCCTCTACCTGCGCGGCACCTTCAACTCCTGGAAGAAGACCTCAATGAAGCTGGTGGGCGACCACCAGTGGCAGGCTGAGGTCGTGCTCCCGGCTGGGGCGGGGGCCTTCAAGTTCGACGTCGCGGGTGATTGGCGCACCAGCTTCGGGGATGACGACGGCGACCAGATCGCAGACCTCGGGGGCCAGAACATCGCGGTGGCCGGCGGCAGGACGGTGCGCATCAGCTTTCACGACGAGAGCCGCTTCTACTGGGTCGAGGAGAAGACCTACGCCGCGACCGTGATGCTCTCCCTGCCCGCAGGGGTCGACAAGCAGGCGTTCGTGGGGCAGGTCGCCAGGTTCGGCAGGCAGGGCGAGCAGGCGGCGACCGTCGGTCTGTATGCGGGCGCCGACCATGCAGGGCCCTACTGCCCGCTCCCCGGCCTCTCCAAGGGGGCGACCTACGCCTTCAGCCTCGACCTCGTCCTCGGCGGCAAGCGCTACCTGGCCGAGACGACGTTCGTCGTGGACGGCAAGAACGCCGAGTTCCAGGTGCCCGCGACGGTCACCCTGGGCTCACTGGCTGCCTACGGTACGGTCGAGCTGACGGTCCTGGCCGACGCCTGGCAGGGCGGCGCGCTGGTCTCCAGCCCCTGGGGCGAGATCGACGTGTTCCTGGGGGACTGGCAGGCGGGCGTTCGCGCGGGCCGCACCGGGACCGACGGCAGGCTGACGATGATGGTCCCCGGGAGCCAGCAGCTCGACGCCTTCACCATGACCAGCAGCCACTCGGTCGCGAGCGGATCGACCCGGGTCACCGCGGTCGCCGGAAGCACCGTGCGCGCGGAGATCCACATCGCTCCGCTCAGCGTGGTCATCCGCGCTCACCACGACTGCGGCTGCGGCCAGGCGCTCTACGTGGCCGGTGCGTCGGGGTACCTCGGCGACTGGAAGGAGGCGCAGAAGATGTCCTACGACGCCTCCACCGGCGTCTGGTCGCTGCAGCGCAACCTGCCGGTCGGTCTGCCCTTCAAGATCGTCCGGGGGCCCTGGGTGGACGCCGGGAGCCTCTCCACCTCGCAGGTTGTCTGGGAGCGCGGGGGTGACCGCGTGGTGACCCCGCCCAGCGGCTACTACCAGAGCGAGATCGACGTCTACCCGGCGTTCTGAGCGCCTGGCCGGCTAGCTGCGCGGCTCCTCGACCTCGCCGCGGTACATCGCCAGGCCGGGGATGGCCGACGAGGTGATCGCCTTGCCCAGCACCGTCCGTACCGCCCGGCCGTCGTCGAGGACGAGGTCGTAGGGCAGCCCTGGGACGACCTGCTGGGCGAGTTGGGTCGGAACCCAGAAGGTGACCCAGTCCCGTGTGTCCTCGGACCGGTGGCTGACGTGGACGAGCCGACAGCGCTCGACGTCGATGCGTTCCCCGCCGTCCACTCTTGTGATCGTCGCCATGACACCCCCCGAGGTGTGCCTGTAAGCGTGAAGAAGCCGCGGACTGGCGTCAAGCGGGTGGACAATGACACGCCACAACGGAGAAGCTGCACCGCTCTCCCGGAGGTCCCATGGTCACTTTCTCGTACCTGCCCGCTGCCTCGTCGCTGCACGACGCGAGCGCCGTGGCCCAGTTGATGCGGACGCTCGCCCAGCCGCTCACGGAGGCGGGCGGGGTGGCCCGCAGCGAGGGCGAGGTCCCGGTCGACGAGCCACTGGTCCACGTGGTGCTCACCGGGGGCTCGGAGCAGGGCGTGCTGGAGCGCCTGGGCCGGCGCCACCAGCCACGCGAGCCGGTGATCCTGGTCGCGCACCCGGGGCACAACTCCCTGCCGGCGTCCTTGGAGATCCTCGCGCGGGTCCGCCGCGACGGCGGGTCTGGGCGCATCGTCTTCGTGGAGGGGGCCCAGGACGCTGGAGCAGTCGAGCGGGTGCGGTCGGCCGTCCACCTCTCGCGGGTCGCGGCCTCGCTCTCCCGCGCGCGCCTGGGCGTGGTCGGGGAGCCCTCGGAGTGGCTGGTGGCGAGCTCGCACGACGCGCCGACGGTGAGGGCCTCGTGGGGGCCGGAGCTGGTCTCCATCGGGATGGCGGCCTTCAAGGAGCGGCTGGGCCGTTCGGCCCCCGACGCGAACCTGGCCCGCGAGCTCAAGGCGCGGTCGCGGCGCTGCGAGGTGGCCGAGCCGGAGATCGAGCGGGCGACCTCGGTGTACCGGGCGCTGGAGGGATTGGTCGCGGAGCACCGGCTCTGGGCGGTGACGGTCCGCTGCTTCGACCTGGTGCTGGAGCAGAAGACCACCGGCTGCCTCGCGCTCTCCCGGCTGGCGGACGAGGGCATCCCCGCGGGGTGCGAGGGCGACATCCCCTCGGCCCTGGCCATGCTCTGGGTCCACCTGCTCACCGGCGACCTGCCGTGGATGGCGAACCCGGCGCGGGTCTCGGTCGACCGCGGCGAGCTGGTGCTGGCCCACTGCACGGTGCCGCGCTCGATGGTCGGGGCCTACGATGTCCGCACCCACTTCGAGTCCGGGCTGGGCGTGGCGCTCGGGGGAGACCTGTCGCGGGGACCCGTCACGCTGCTGCGGCTGGGGGGAGCGAAGCTCGAGAAGGCCTTCCTGGCCGAGGCCGAGCTGATGGCGCCGATCCGCGAGGACGGTCTGTGCCGCACGGCCTGTC
>CAZAIE010000312.1:0-7621 GCA_964485035.1 uncultured Myxococcaceae bacterium
GTAGCGGTCGAAGGCGTCGCCCAGCGTCCCCTGCCAGCCCTTGCCGACGATGACGTCGAACTTCAGGTCGGGGTAGGCGCTGTAGGGCTGGTCGCGCCGCGCGTCGTAGGCCACCCCGGAGCCGCGCAGCGACGGTCCGCATAGGCCCCAGGCCACCGCCTCGTCAGCGCTGATGACCGCCACGTCGGCGAGCCGCTTCACGAAGATGGTGTTCAGCGAGATGAGCCGGTCGAACTCGTCCACGAACGGCTCGAAGTGGTCGAGGAAGCGGCGCACCCGGTCCACCCAGCCCTCGGGCACGTCGAAGGCCACCCCGCCGATGCGCGCGTAGTGGTAGGTGAGCCGCGCGCCGCACAGCGCCTCGAGCAGGTCGTTGATGGCCTCGCGCTCGCGCAGCGCGTGGACGAAGGGGGTGAAGGCCCCGATGTCGCCCGCGTTGGAGCCCACGCCGATGAGGTGGCTGCCGATGCGGCACAGCTCCGCGGCGATGACCCGCAGGTACTTCGCGCGCGCGGGGACCTCGAGGCCGAGCAGCTTCTCCACCGCCATCGCCCAGCCCTCGTTGGCGGTCATCGCCGCGAGGTAGTCGACCCGGTCGGTGTAGGGCATGAACTGGGGGTACTGCACCAGCTCGCCGATCTTCTCGATGCCGCGGTGGAGGAAGCCCACCTGAGGCACCGCCTTCTTCATCACCTCACCGTCGGTCTGGATGAGGAAGTTGATGACCCCGTGCGTCGAGGGATGCTGCGGCCCCATGTTCAGGAGCATCAGCTCGCCGCCAGCGGTGCCCAGCCGCTCGACGAGCGCCTGGTTCACCTCGGGGCCCTGCAGCTTCAGCTTGCCGTCCATTGCCCGTCGCTCCTCACGCCTTGGGCGTCTCGGTCCCGGACGGCGGCGCCGCGGGAGGTTCGGTCTTCTCGGCGGTCGGCGCGGGTGCCGGCGGCGCGCGCTTCGCCGCCTCCGCGCGCGCGGCGCGATCGCGCCGCTCGTTCTCGTCCAGGGGGCTGACCCGGGTGTGGCTGATGCCGTGGTAGCCCTCCGGCACCTGGAAGTCCTTGCGCAGCGGGTGCCCCGGCCAGTCGTCGGGCATCATCAGCCGCCGCAGGTCGGTGTGCCCGTCGAAGGTCACGCCCATCAGGTCGAAGGCCTCGCGCTCCAGCCAGTTGGCCGCCCGCCAGACGGACTCGACGCTCGCCACCTTCGCCTGCGCCCGGTCGCACTCCACCTTGAACTTGAAGCCGTGCCGCTTGGGCATGGACCACAGGTGGTAGACCACGCGGACCAGGTTCTCCTTGGGGTAGTCGACTGCGGTCTCGTCGACGAGGTAGTCCAGCGCCAGGTCGGGGTCGTCGTGGAGGAACCGTGCCACCTCCAGCACCCGCTCGGCCTTGACCACCACGAAGGGGTCCTTGGCCGCGACGACGGGGCCGACCGCGTCGCCGAAGCGGGCAGAGAGCCTCTCGTGGATCTGCTCGAAGGAAAGGGGCATCGCGGGCTCCGTCTCAGCGGTCCTGGGCCTCGGCCCGATCGGCGGCCGGCCGCACCCGGTCCTTGAACCAGCGCTCGCGGCGCATCAGCTGCTGGACCTTCATGAAGCCCTCGGCGAGCGCCTCCGGCCGGGGCGGGCAGCCGGGGATGTACACGTCCACCGGGAGGATCTTGTCGACGCCCTTCACCACCGCGTACGAGAGCGAGAAGAGCCCGCCGCAGTTGGCGCAGGAGCCCATGGAGATGACGTACTTGGGCTCGGGCATCTGGTCGTAGAGCAGCCGGCAGCGCTCGGCCATCTTGTAGGTGAGCGTGCCCGCGACGATCATCAGGTCCGACTGGCGGGGGCTGGCCCGGAAGAGGAACCCGAAGCGGTCCAGGTCGGTGCGCGGGCCGCCGGCCTGCATCAACTCGATGCCGCAGCAGGCCAGCGCGAAGAGCAGGTAGAAGATCGACGAGGAGCGCCCGAGGTTGATGGCCTTGTCGAGCAGGCTGGTGTCGAACGTGGCGATGGCCACGTTCACCCCCGGGTCGTGTGCGTACTTGGAATCCATCGTGTCTCCCCTGGAGGAACCGGCCTAGCCGTGGCCGCGCCGGGCGCCGGAGGAGGGGCGCTCGGAGGTGACCAGCTTCTTGATCCAGTCGAGGTCGCCCTTGGCCCAGACCCAGGCCAGGCCCACCGCCAGGATGGCGACGAAGGCGAGGACCTCGAAGAAGACCACCCCGCCCTGCCCGCCGGCCACGAACTTCTTGTAGACCAGCACCACTGGCAGCATCAGCGCGATCTCCACCTCGAAGACCACGAAGACCAGGGCGACGATGTAGAAGCGCGGGTTGAAGTTGAACCAGGCGCTGCCGATGGGCTTCTCGCCGCACTCGTAGATCTGCGACTTCTCCGAGCTGGGGCGCTTGGGGCGCAGGAGCGCGCCGATGAGCAGCAGGGCCAGGACGAAGACCACCGAGATGAGCGCGAACACCAGGACGTTGGCGAAGTCGAACCCCACGCGCGGCCACCTTTCCAAGCCAGACCCGTTCCCGCCGTGCGGGCCTCGATGTTCAGGGGACGGCTTTCTGGAACCGCGGCACTCTAGCGGCGTGATTCCGAGAGTCAAGGGCGCCTCCCCATCCGCCCCGGTCGCGTCACGCCCGGAACTCAACACTTCGGAATCAGGGAGCAAATCCAGGTGCGTACCGTCGGCCACCGGGCGAGAATCGGGTTGACACCCGTCGAGGCCCGCCCTTAAGTAGCCGCCTGTTTGCCGCTCGCTGGAGAACCCCAGTGTCCCACCTCGACGCCTACCTCCCGCTCGCCGTGGCCCTGGTGGTCGCGGGCCTGCTGGGTGTGCTCCTGCTCGCCGCCTCGTCCTTTTTGGGCCCCAAGAAGCCGACCCCCCAGAAGTCCGAGAGCTTCGAGTGCGGCAGCGAGTCCAGCGGGCACGCCCGGCACCGGTTCGCCGTGAAGTTCTACGTGGTGGCGCTGCTCTTCATCGTCTTCGACCTCGAGGCCGTCTTCTTCTACCCCTGGGCGGTCGAGTTCCGCCGGCTGGGCTGGCTGGGCTTCGCCGAGATGGGCCTGTTCGCCGCGACGCTGGTGGTGGGGTTGGTCTACGTCTGGCGCAAGGGCGCCCTGGACTGGGAGTAGTCACCATGGCCGACATCGACTTCGTCCCCGCCCTCACCACCCGCCGCGAGGAGTCGATGGGCTTCCTCCAGAACCTGGTCTCCAAGGGACTGGGCTGGGCGCGCAAGTACTCCATCTTCACCTACCCCTACTCCACCGCCTGCTGCGCCATGGAGTACATGAGCCTCGCGGGGAGCCGCTACGACATCGCCCGCTTCGGCGCCGAGTACCCGCGCTTCTCGCCCCGCCAGGCCGACCTCCTGCTGGTGGTGGGCACCATCAACCAGAAGCAGGCGCCGATTCTGAAGCGCGTCTATGAGCAGATGTGCGAGCCGAAGTGGGTCGTCTCCTTCGGGGTCTGCGCCTCGTCCGGCGGGTTCTACGACAACTACGCCGTGCTCCAGGGCATCGACCGCGTGATCCCCGTGGACGTCTACATCCCCGGCTGCCCGCCGCGGCCGGAGCAGGTCCTCGACGGCCTGATGCTGCTGCAGCAGAAGATCCAGCGGCAGCCGCACCGCCTGGTCGAGCGGGAGGCCAAGCAGGCCCGCCTCGCCGAGCCCGAAGAGCGCTGAGCCATTCCGTCGCCCCATGCACGACGCCCCCGGCCACCTGGCCGAGGGCGCGTTCAAACCATGGCGCGAGCTCTGCGGGCTAGCGCGACGCCGACCGTACCTGGGTGGTCACCCGGTCTCCGGCGGCGAGCTCGACCGCGGAGCGGGTGACCAGGCACATCGACGCGGTCTCCTTCACGTCCACCACGACCATCGCCCCCGCGACCTCATTGGGGAAGCGGCTGTCGGTCCCGTACAGCGGGTCGCCCCGGTGGAGGACCACGAAGCTGTTGCCCTCCTCCACGCCGTCCCGGCTGCCCTTGTCGATGAAGACGAAGTGCGACTCCCCGATGGTGGGCACGTAGTGGCGCAGCCCGCTGAGGATGACCCCCTCGATCTTGCGGGTGGCGTCCTTGGCAATCACGTTCTTCTGGAAGTTGCCCAGCGGCGCCACGAAGTCCCCGCGCTCGATGCTGTCGTAGGTCGCATCGATCATGCCGGTGACGTAGTGCTGGTCGATGGCGACGATGCGCAGCGAGCCGATGACGTGCGTGAGGTAGCCGTAGTTCGAGCCGGTCACTGGGTGCGTCACCACTCCGGCGGTGCGGAAGACGCTGTACCGCTCGCCCAGGCGCACCGCGCTGCGGTTGCGGAAGCGCAGGTAGACCTTCTCGTAGTTGTCGAGCATCTCCTTCGCAGCCGCGGACTTCTCGATGATGCCCGCGTCGTCGAGCTCGCGCTGGGTGACCAGGCCCTCCTGGCGCATCAGGGTCCGCTTGGGCGGCGTATAGGACATCTTCGTCCCCGCCGCGAGCGACACCACGTCATCATCGTCGGTGAGCTGCTCGGGGCCATTGATGCTGCCCACGCTGAAGTCGCCGACCTCGGTGGGCTGGGAAGGCAGGTCGCCGCCGTCCGCCTCGACCTGCGCCGGCATCTCGTCGCCGGCCGGGTAGAAGCGGATGTTGTTGCCCGGGTAGATCCAGTGGGGGTTCTCGATCTCCGGGTTGTAGGACCAGACCTTGGGCCAGTACCAGGGATTGCCCAGCTGCCGCTGCGAGATGTCCCACAGGGTGTCGCCCGGCTTGACCGTGTAGGTCTCGTAGCTCTGGGGGGCGCCCTTCCCGTCCGCCGGGGGGGCGGCAGGAGGAGGCGTCACGACCTCGGCCCCGGACTGTTCCGGCTCCTTCACCGCCGGCCCCTCGCCCTCCTCCTGCGCCCGGGCCGACCCGGAGACGAGGAGTGCCGCGAGGACTGCTGCCGTGGTTGCCCGCTTCATGATTCCTCCTGCTTCGTCCTGCCTCGTTCCCGAACTCACTGGGCCGCCGTCGCCGAGAGGCTCTTCAGCCCGGCCTCCGCCTGCCGCGCCGCCGGGGTCCCCGGATAGCGGCTCATCACCTTCGCGTAGACCTCGCGCGCCCGCTCGGCGCGCTTCAGCTTGAGCTGGCAATCGCCCAGCCGGAGCATCGCCTCGGGGGCCTGGGTCGCCAGCGGATAGTCGTCGGAGAGCTTCTCGAAGGAGAGCACCGCCCCCTGCAGGTCGCCGGAGGCCTGCTGGCCCACGCCGGCCTGGAGCAGCGCCTGGGGAGCGCGCGCGTCGCGCGGGAACCGCTCGGCGAAGGAGAGCAGGCCCTGGACGCCCCGCTCCACGTCGCCCGTAGAGATGGACTCCATCGGTCCCTTGAAGTCGTCGTCGGCCGGATCCGCTGGCCCTTCCGCCTCGGCCAACAGCTGCTGGGCAGTCTCGGCATCGGGCTCCCGGAGCGAGACTCCGGTGGGCGGCATCGGCGGCTTCTTCGCCGGCGGCGGCGCAAGACGGACCGTGGTGAGGTTCTTCGGGACGATGACCGGAGCGGGACGAGGCGCCTCGACGGTCGGCTTGATCGCTGGAGTCACCGGGGGACCGCGCTGCGCCTCGATCTGGGCCTCCAGCCGGTCGATCTTCCGCTCGAGCTCGGCCTGGCGGGAGCTCATCGCCCGTACCTGGGCCACCAGCTCGCTGGTCGGGTCCGGAGGGCGGGGCACCGTCGCGCATCCGCTCACGGAGGCGCAGAGGGCTGCGAGCAGAGATGTGAGGCGCTTCGACGTGGCCGACTCCCAGCGCAAGCGACGGGAAAACCAAGAAAAATCGTCGAGCGATGATAGGAGCCGCAAAAAAGGGGTGTCAAGAAAACGGCCGGGAAACGCTGCTCTTGCGAGAGAACCGGGCCGGAATCGTTGGGGTTTCACTCCAGCACGACGAAGGAGAGGTGCCGGCCGCTCCTCCCCTGGTCCCTGCGGTGGCTGAAGAACAGGTCCGGACGGCAGTGGGTACAGTAGGGCATCACCTCGATGTGGGCCGCGGCCACTCCTGCCTCGAGCAGCGCCCTGCGGCTCGCCTCGGCGATGTCCAGCCTCGGCTCAGGCCCCGTGCCGTGCACCAGGCCGGGTCCGAAGCGCTCGAACCGCGCCGCCACCTCGGCGCTGACCACGTAGCAGCAGGCGCGGATGCAGGGACCGACCACCGCCAGCACCCGGGACGGGTCGGCGCCATAGCGGTCGTGCAGCTCGCGAACAGCCCTCCCGGCGATGCCGAGGGCCGCCCCCCGCCAGCCGGCATGGACCGCGGCGACGGCCCCGACGTCGGGAGCAAAGAGGAGCACCGGGCCACAGTCCGCCGTCCGCACGCCGACGGCGACTCCGCGAGCTCGGGTGACGAGCGCGTCGGCGTCCCCCAGCGGCTGGGGGAGGTCAGGCCCCGGCTCCGCGACGAGGGCCTCGATCACCGCCTCGCCGTGGACCTGGTTCACCGAGACGAGCTGCCCGGGGGTCGCACCAGTGGCCTCGGCGAAGCGGCGCGCGTTCTCGGCGACGCGGGCCGGGTCGTCGCCCACCGAGCGTCCGAGGTTGAGGCTCGAGAGGTGTCCCTCGCTCACGCCTCCACTGCGGGTGGAGAAGGCGTGGCGGACCGGGAGCAGCTTCGAGGTGAGGAACATGGCGTGGCTACTGTAGCGCCTCGGCGTAGGCCCTCTCGTCGAAACCGGTCAACAGGCGGCCGCGGGCGTCGAGCACGGGCACGCCCCCGGGAGACGGCCTCGCAGCGGCGGCGGCGCGGTCCAGGGCCCGGACCTCCGCCTGGGAGAGCCTCTGCTCCAGCTCCTTCTGCTGCGCCTGCTCCTGCTTCGCCTCGGCCAACCGCGCCTCGGCCTGGGCGAGGAGCGGCGCGACCAGGGAGGCCTGGTCGCCCCTGGCATGAGGCGAGAGCAAGGTCTTCGCCCTGCCCCACTCTTCTTCCCCCAGCGCGGCCTGCGCGCGAAGCAGCGCGATGGTCGGGTCCTTGAGGAGCTGCCGACCGAGCTCGTCGCCTCTTCCCAGCGGGACTCGGCGACCGCGGTGCGCAGGCACGCCTCCAGCGCCTGCGGGTGCTGCGGGACCTTGCCCAGCGCCTGCTCGCAGTACAGCGTTGCCATGCCCCGGTCGCCCTTGCAGAGGGCGAGCTGCGAGGCCCGAGCGAGCACGTCGGCGACGTCGCGCGGCGGGGCCGCCTTCGCCTGCGCGACCAACTCCAGCACCCTCTCGAAGTCGCCAGAGCCGTACGCAGCGCGCCTCGGCGAGGGGTCGCTCGCGGCGGCTTGGGAGGCCACCTCCAGCAGCAGGCTCACGACCAGCGGGACGAGCGACCTGGCGGCCTCCGGAAGGCGCCGACAATATCCCGGATTCGCTCGGGAAAGGCGCTCGCAGCCCCGACGTTGACAGTCCCGGGACCGGCGGCAAGAATGCCCCGCTCCTGCCCGCCCAACGACCAGGGCCTCTGCCCATGCCCAGCTTGTCCCTCAAGTACAAGATCGCCTTGGTCTTGGTGCTGCCCCTGACCCTGGCCCTGCCGGCGGTGGTGGAGCTGAGCTTCCGGCGCGCCCAGGTGGTCATCCGCCAGAACGCGGTGGAGGAGGCCGCGGCGCTCGCGGACCTCATGGCCACC
>CAZAIE010000313.1:0-7594 GCA_964485035.1 uncultured Myxococcaceae bacterium
AGGTGCGCATCCCGGCCGCGGCGGCGCCAGCGACGTCGCGCTCCGGGTCGTCGCCCACGAACGTGCAGGCGGCGGGCTCGACGTCGAGCGCTGCGGCCACGGCGGCGAAGAGACGCGGGTCGGGCTTCTCGAGCCCCAGCTCCTCGGAGACGAAGGCCGGCCAGCGCGCGAGCCCCGCCACCTCCAGCTTGCGCCGCTGCAGCCGGGACCGGCCGTTGGTGACCACCGCCACGCGGCTCCCGGAGGCGGTGAGCCTGGCGAGCAGCCCCAACGCGCCCTCCTCCGCCCGGGCCCACTCCGCGAGGCCCGAGGTGAACTCGTGCCAGAGCTGAGCCGGACTCGCGGCGAGGCCGGGAAAGGCGAGCAGCACCTCGCGGCAGAAGCGGGCCCGGTCGTCGTACCCGCCCAGGTCCAGCTCGGCGAAGCGCCGCCGGGCCTCCTCCGGGCCTCCGTGCGCGAGCGCCGGACGCCGCGCGAGCAGGTCGGCGAACCAGCGCCCGCTCGCCGCGTCGCGGTCCACCAGGGTGCCGTCCAGGTCGAAGAGCCAGGCGAGGGTCATGGTCGCGGCGATTGTACGCGGGCCGCCCAGCGGCGATTCCGGATTCCCCCTCGCCCCGGCGTGGTAGAGAACCGGGCGTCCCGAAGCCCGGGGGTCCGCATGTCGAAGCCTGCCCGCTCGTTCCCGCTCGCGCTCCCCACCCTCGCGGTCGTCGCCGTCCTCGCTGGCAGCGCGGTGGCCTGGGGCCGGGCCGGCGGCGGGGAGAGCTACTCCGGGAGCAGCTCGCGCTCTTCCGGGAGCACCGGGTGGCGCTCGTCCTCCGGGTCCCGCTCGAGCTCGGGCTCGATGCCGCTGGCGTGCTCCTGTCCGCTGGTGCTGGCGGTGATCCTGTGGGTCGTCCTGAAGGGCCGGGCCGGGCGGCAGACCGCGGCGGCCATCGGGCGGCTCGCCCCCGGGCGCGCCCTGCAGACGCCCGAACAGCTCGCCGAGGGCCTGCGGCGCATCGCCGCCCGCGACCCCGCCTTCACCCCCGACGAGGCGCTGGGGACCGCCCGCCGGCTGTTCATGGACCTGCAGGCAGCCTGGTCCCGAGGCGATCTCTCGCTCGTCCGCCGGGGAGTGTCGGACGGCGTCTTGCGCCGCTTCTCGGTGCAGCTCGCCCTCAACGCCTTCTGGAAGCGCCGCAACGTCACCGCCGACGTGCGCATCCTCGAGGCCACGCTCATCGGCGTGGAGTGCGACGACGAGTTCGACACCCTCCACGTGCGCTTCGCGGCCTCGGCCCGCGACTGCGACGTCCCGGTGGACCTGCCCGAGCCGCAGGCCATGGCCCGCGCCGCCCAGGCCACCCCCACCCGCTTCGAGGAGTACTGGACCTTCGTCCGCCGGCTCAACCCGTCCCGCGCCGGCCGGCTCAGCGAGGGCCGTTGCCCCGCCTGCGGCGCGCCGGTGCCGACCCAGGCCACGGTCTCCTGCGAGTACTGCAAGGCCATCCTGAACTCCGGGGCCTACGACTGGGTCCTCTCGGAGATCACCCAGTCCGGGGAGCTGAAGCTGCGCCCGGAGAAGCCAGCGGAGGGCTTCGCGCGCCTGAAGGCGGTGGACCCCGCGGTCAACCGCCAGGTGCTCGAGGACCGCGCCAGCCTGGTGTTCTGGAAGTGGGTCGAGGCGCAAGCGACCGGCGAGCCGCGACGCTTCGCCCGCCTCTGCACCGCGGCGGCCCTGAACGAGCTGACGCTGGCCCGGCCGCAGCCCACCGAGCGCTTCGCTCGCACCGCGGTGGGCGCGGTGGACCTCTCCCGGGTGGCGAGCGACGCCGACTTCGACCGCGCCTCGTTCGAGCTGCGCTGGAGCACCGCGGGCGCCTCCGCCGGGGTGGTCCATACGAGCGTGCTCACCCTCGCCCGGCGTGCGGGGGTGAAGACCAGCTCGAAGACCGGCATGTCCACCGACCGCTGCCACTCCTGCGCCGCGCCCCAGACCGAGGGCGACGCCGTCGAGTGCGGCCACTGCGGCGCGCTGCTGACCCAGGACTGGGCCTTCGAGGAGCTGGTCTCGCTGGATGCGTTCCGGGCCCGGCACCAGGACGCCGAGCACGCCGCGGGGGAGCTGCAGGCCCGGCTCGCCGACCTCGCCGACCCCTGGGAGCGGCGGCGCGCCCTCTCGGTGATGGTCGCCATGGCCCGCGCCGACGGGGTGGTGACCGAGCGGGAGACCAAGCTCTTGCGCGAGTGTGCCCGCCGCTGGGCCATCGAGAGCGCCCACCTGCAGGCGCTGCTCGCAGCGCCGCTGGACGAGCTCTCGGCGGTGGTCCCCAAGGGACTCGAGGAGGCCCGGGCGCTCTACCGGGCGCTCGCCGCCGCCGCGCTGGTCGATGGCCGGGTCGACGATGACGAGCGCCGGCTCCTGGAGTCGATGGCAACCCACCTCAAGCTCAGCCCCGAAGAGGCGCGCGCGCTGCTCAAGGAGATGGAAGTGGCCGCAAGGCACCTCCGAGCGGAGGGCTGACGACAGGCGGCGGTCCCCGTACAATCGGGGCTCATCCTCGTGGTGGCCCCCGGCCGGCCCCACCCCAGTGAGTTGGAGTCCCATGTCGTCAGACCTTCCTCGCGCCCGCTCGGCACGATCCGCCCTGCCGTTGCTCTTCGCCCTCGCGCTCGCCGGCTGTCCCGGGCCCACCCCCGAGGCGCCGGACGCCGGCTGCGCCGTTCCCTGCGGCACCGCCTGCTGCGCGGCCGGTCAGACCTGCGACGAGGGGACCACGACCTGCACCGGATGCGCGAAGCAGTGCGACGGGAAGCAGTGCGGACCCGACGGCTGCAACGGGACCTGCGGCGACTGCACCGGCGGCCAGATGTGCACGCCGTCGGGCCAGTGCGTCGCCCCCTACGACGCCGGCCAGCCTCCGCTCGACGCCGGCGCCGCCACCCCGGACGCTGGGCCCATCGGGAGTCCCGTCAGCTTCAAGGTGATGAGCTGGAACGTGCACGACTTCTTCACCACCACCAAGGCCTCCTCCATCGCCAAGGTGGTGAACAAGCAGAGCCCCGACCTGCTGGCGCTCCAGGAGGTGGGCACCAAGGACCTCTTGGGGACGGTGAACAACAGCCTGAGCAAGAAGCTCCCGTACTACGAGCTCATCCCCTCGGACGACCCGCGGGGCATCAACGTGGCGCTCATGTCCGCCTACCCCCTGGTGAAGGTCCAGAGCCACAAGGACGAGCGGCTCTTCACCCCCGACGGCCGCGGGCCGTACTACTTCTCGCGCGACTGCCTCGAGGTCCACGTGGACGTGGGCGGCAACCGCCGCGTGGCGGTGTTGGTGAACCACCAGATCTCCCAGCTCGACAGCTCCGTGGACACCGACTTCAAGCGCTTGGCCCAGGCCGCGCGCACCCGCGAGATCGCCGACCAGATCCGCAGGGAGACGCCCTGGACCGCGGTGGTCATCACCGGCGACATGAACGACGACCCCACCACTCCGCCGCTCAACGTCTTCTTCTCCGACGGGGCGTACGTGGACTTCTGGAAGGGAGCGCCAACCAGCACCACCTGGACCTTCAAGGAGTCGAGCACCAAGAAGTACCGCTTCGACTACGTCATCCCCGACAAGGTCACCGCGGGGTGGAAGACCAGCGCCACCATCCTGAGCCCGGACAAGGACACCGACGTGAAGAACACCTCCGACCACGCGCCGGTGGTGGCGACCTTCACCTACCCCTGAGCAGGGCGCGCAGCTCGGCCGGCGTGTTCGCCCCGCGCACGCACCCGGCGGAGCATCCAGCCACCTCGCGGCGCCGCGGGGCGGCCTCCTCCAGGACCTCCCGTAGCGTCTCTCCGCGGCCACGCACCACCCGCGCCGCCGCAGCCGCGCTCAGGGCGATGGGGTGGCCGGTCTCGCCCCGGTGAGACGCGACTGCGAGGTCCCTGCGCCCGAGGCCTGCGAGCACCCGGCGGACGTCCGCAGCCCGCAGCAGCGGCTGGTCGACCACGTGGAGCACGAGCCGGGTGGGACGCAGGAGCAGCGCCGACGAGAGGCCGACCCTTGCGCTGGAGAGCTGGCCCTGCTCCCAGTCCGGGTTGTGGACGAGCATCGCTCCGACCGGCAGCGCAGCGGCGATCTCGCCCACGTGGCAGCCCCCCACGACGACCACGGCGTCGCAACCGCCCCCGCGCAGCGCACCGACCGCGCTCTCGAGAAAGGTGTGGCCCCGGCCGTCCCGCAGCAGGGCCTTCGGCCGCCCCATCCGCGAGGAGGCTCCACCCGCGAGCACGACGCCGAGCGTCTGTGACACGTTCAGGCCGGCCCCGGCCCGGCCCCGCGGCGGACCGCGACCAGCTCGGCGACGATGGACACGGCGATCTCCTCGGGAGACTGCGCGCCAATCTCCACGCCCATGGGGCTGCGCACCCGGCCGATCTCCGCGGCCGTGAAGCCCTGGGCCTCCAGCCGCGTACGCAGCTTCGCCGCCTTGCGTCCGCTGCCGATCATCCCCAGGTACTTGAACGGCCGCTTGAGGAGGATCTCGACGAGGTCCTGGTCCAGCCCGTGGTCATGGGTCAGGACGCAGGTGAAGGAGCCGGGGTCCTGGGGCAGCGCGCGCGCCAGCTCCAGCGGGTCGCCCAGCAGCCGCTCGGCGTTCGGGAACCGCTCCTCGGTGAGCCACTCCGGCCGGCCGTCCACCACCACCACCTGGAAGCCCGCCGCGCGGCCCAGCTCGTACAGCGCCCGGCCGACGTGGCCAGCGCCGAAGACCACCAGCCGCTCGCCCGGGACGACCTTGTCCAGGAAGACGCTCATCGACCCGCCGCAGCACATCCCCAGGTCGTGCGTGAGGTGCGCCTGCAGCATCCGCGAGCCCCCCGCCCGGTCGGCGAGCAGCCGCTTCGCCTCGTCGACGATCTTCTGCTCGATGGCCCCGCCTCCGACGGTCCCGCGCAGCGAGCCGTCGGGGAGCACCACGATCTTCGCGCCAGCCTTCTGCGGGCAGGAGCCCTCGGTCTGGACCACCGTGGCCAGCACGAAGGTGCGGCTCTCGGCGGTGAGCTTCGCCATCTCTTCGAAGAGGTTCATGTCGTTCCCAACAAGCGAATCTGCACAGGGCCCTGGTGAGCAGGGACCCTAGTGATCGGCGAAGCCGAGGATGACCAGCAGGCAGCTCCCGTCGCCGATGACGTTGAGCCCTGCCGCTTCGGCGCGGGCGATGGCCGCCGGGCTCTCGGCCCCGGGCTGCATCCAGACGTGGCGGATGCCCCGCGCAATGGCCGCCTCGATCACCTGCTCGGTGACGGCGGGGGGCGTGATGATCGACAGCGCCTCCACCTCGGGCGGCAGGTCCTTCACCGAGGCCACTGCGGCGACTCCCTCGACCGAGGTCTCCTTGGGGTTCACCGGCACCGCCTTGCGGCCGTGCTGGAGATAGCAGCGCAGCACCTTGTTGCCGTACTTCTCCCGGTTGGTGGAGGCGCCCACGACGCCGAACGCGCGGGCCTTCAAGAACTGCTCGAAGCGGGTGTCCATGGGATTCCTCGGTCGGGCAAACCGTCGTGTGTGGAAGGATGCGCGGGCAGCCCGCAGGTCGCAAGGAGGAAGCCGCGGCGCAATCGTCCTGGCCTCGCTTGCCCTTGGGGGAAGCCGCGGCGTAGCATCTGCCGCGATGCGACGCCCAAATTTCATCGTTCTCTCGCTTCTTTGCGTCCTCCCCGCCGTCGCCCTGGCGAAGGATGACGGTTTCACCTCCGACGAGGAGGTGCTCTACGGGCCGAAGGACGACCCGTCCAAGCCGGCCAGGCCCAAGGCCAAGAAGAAGAAGGGGGCCGAGAGCACCGAGGTCGCCCCCGGCCCGGTCGCCGTGGTGCTGCTCCCCAAGGACCCTGGCGCGAACGAGGCGGCCGCGGCCCTCGAAGAGCGCCTCTCGGCAGCCTTCGCGGCCGACGGCCGCATCCCCCCGGTGGACACCCTCGCCGCGCTCGGGGGCGAGCCCGAGGCCGCGCCGATGAAGCCGACCGTCGCCGAGCACTTCAAGAAGGGCAAGGAGGCCTACGACAACCTCGACCTCGGCGTCGCTGCCACCGAGTACCTCGAGGGCGTGCGCCTGATGAACGAGGACCCGGCCTCGGTCCAACCCAGCGCGGTCGCCCGCGCACTGACCCTGGCCGGCGCGGCGCACCTGCTCAACGGAGAGAACCCCAAGGCCGCCGCCCTCTTCAAGCGCGCCCACGTGATCAGCCCGGCGTATTCCCCCGACGCCAACGAGTTCTCGCCCGACATCCTCACTGGCTTCAACGAGGCCAAGGCTGCCGTCGCCTCGGGGCCCAAGGCCAACTTCACCATCACCTCCAACGCCACCCCTGCGCTGGTCTTCGTGGACGGCACCGAGCTCGGCGCCGCTCCGGCGACCCTGAAGGATCTGGCGGTCGGCATGCACCACGTCCTGGTGAAGTCGCGCGGCCACGCGCCGTATGCGGCCTTCGTGAACGTGGGCGGCGAGAAGGGCGTGGGCACGCTCAACGCCGAACTCAAGACGCTCCCCGAGGCCGACCGCTTCCGCAAGGGCATGGAGATCGCCTCGACTGAGCTGAACTCCTCCAAGGTGGGGTTCGGCGCGCAGGAGCTCGCCAGCGCCCTCAAGGCCCGGTACGTGGTCTTCGGCGTCGCCTCGAGCGCCTCCACCGGTGCGCAGGTCGAGCTCGTCGCCTACGACGTGGGCACCATGCGCCGCGTCCTGGGCGTGAAGAAGAACGTCCTGCCCGGCTCGCCCTCCTTCGACACCGACTCCCGGGCGATCACCGCGCAGATCCTCGACGGCCTGCTCAAGAACCGGAAGCTGGTGGTGGAAGAGGAGAAGGCTGTCCCCCCGGTCTACGAGCGCGGCTGGTTCTGGCCTGTCGTCGGGGTGGTCGGCGGCGTGCTGGTCGCTGGAGCCGTCACTGGCGCAGTGCTGGGCGTGAACGCCAGCCAGAAGCCCGGGACCCCCGGCATCCTCATCACTGGCGTCCCCTGACGGGGCCTCATTCGAACCCGTTCTCTCCCGCAAGCCCCCGGAACGACGGGGGTTCTGACAAGCTGCGCCTGGCGCATCCGTCATCACGCGGATGGGGAGATCCGGCGGTCGGGCTCGACCGTTGATAGGGAGCACGAGTCTGGTCCTGCGGAGGGTTCCATGAAGCGCACTGCCATCTTCTTCGTCCTCGCCGTCGCCCTCGGGGTGCTGGCCCTCATCGTCACGCTGCTGCCCAAGGCCCAGAAGGGTACGACCGCCGCCACTCCCCCGCCCCTCGTCGTCAGCCCTCCGGTGGTCCAGACCGCAGGCGACGTCCTCAAGCTCACCGCGGCGCTCTCCGACCCCTACGTCCTCGCCGGGGCTACGCGGGAGGTCTTCCTGCGCGCCGAGATCACCGCTGCCTCGGTCGCCACGACCGACCGCGCCCCCATCAACCTGGTCCTGGTCCTGGACCGCTCGGGCTCCATGGCGGGCGAGAAGATCGCCCAGTGCCGCAGCGCCGCCCGCCAGCTGGTGCAGCAGCTCGACGCCCGCGACCGCTTCGCGCTGGTCACCTTCGGCTCGGACGTCACCACCCTCGTCGCCTCCACCC
>CAZAIE010000314.1:0-7568 GCA_964485035.1 uncultured Myxococcaceae bacterium
GTCGACGAGCTGCGGCCCCTGTACCGGCGCATCGGCGACCTCTTGCGCCAGCGCTTCCTGGGCTGGGACGGCTACGTCTTCACCGGCAGCAGCGAGCTGGGCAAGGGGGTGGGGCTCAAGCCCGCGCGCAAGCACGTGCTCTTCAACGGCGCCATCGAGTGCCGGCTGCTGCACTTCCCCATCGCCGCCGAGGCTCCGAAGCCCCCGCCGCCGCCTGCTCCCGGCTCCGGCGCCGAGGCCTTCACCAACCGGCTGCGCAAGGACTTCAAGCACTTGGGCAAGTGGGCGAAGCGCGAGGGCGTGACCTGCTACCGCGTCTACGACGCGGACCTGCCCGAGTACAACGTCGCGGTGGACCTCTACGAAGGGTGGGTGCACGTGCAGGAGTACGAGCGCCCCCCGGAGATCGACCCGCAGGTCGCCGAGCGGCGCGTGCGCGAGGTGATGGCCGCGGTCCCGCAGGTGCTCGGCGTGCGGCCCAGCGACGTGTTCCTCAAGGTCCGCCGCCGGCAGAAGGGGGCAGGGCAGTACGAGAAGCTCGACGCCCAGGGCGAGCTCTTGGAGGTGAAGGAGGACGGGCTGCGCTTCCTGGTGAACTTCACCGACCACCTGGACACGGGGCTCTTCCTCGACCACCGCGGGGTCAGGAAGCTCGTCGGCGAGCTGTCGCAGGGCAAGCGGGTGCTGAACCTGTTCGCCTACACCGGGACGGCCTCGGTCTACGCCGCGCGGGGCGGCGCCGTCTCCACGACCACCGTGGACCTGTCGAACACCTACCTGGACTGGGCGCGCCGCAACCTGGAGCTGAACGGGTTCCACGGACGGCGCCACGAGCTGGTGCGGGCGGACGCCACCGAGTTCGTTCAGCACGCGCAGGGGATGTGGGACCTCGTCTACTGCGACCCGCCGACCTTCTCGCGCTCCAAGGCCATGGAGGGCAACTTCGACGTCCAGCGCGACCACGTGGCGCTGCTCACCGGAATCGCCGCGCGGCTCTCGGCGGGCGGGGTGATCCTCTTCTCGACCAACCTGCGCAAGTTCAAGCTCGACCTCGCCGCCGTGGAGGCGCTGGGGCTTCAGAGCCAGGACCTCACCGCCGCGACGCTGCCCCCGGACTTCGACGGCAACCCCCGCATCCACCAGGTCTACAAGCTCACCCGGAAGGTCCTGGCCTGACGACCGGGTCGCCCCGGGCGGCCCCCCACCGGAATTCGCGCTCCCAGCGCACCTCGAAGTCGAAACCTCACGCGAGAAGTGCTATGGGAGCACGCGTGGAAAACGCGGCCGCTGCTGAGAGGACCCTGGTCGTCCACGACCTGGGGTACGTCGAGTACGAGGATGGCCTGGCCCTGCAGAAGGCCTACGCCCTGGCTCGTCGCGGTGGGGCCGTGCCCGATTCCCTCCTCCTGGTCGAGCACCCTCCCGTCCTGACCCTGGGGAAGGGCGCCAAGCCGGAGAACGTGCTGGCCACCCGGGAGCAGCTCGAGTCGCTGGGCGTTCGCCTGCACCCGACCGACCGCGGCGGCGACGTCACCTACCACGGCCCCGGCCAGGTGGTGGGCTACCCCATCGTGGATCTCGCGCCCGACCTCTGCGACGTCCGCAAGTACGTCGGCTACCTCGAGGAGGCGATGATCCGCACCGCCGCCGACTTCGGGTGCAAGGTCGGCCGCATCGACGGTTGGAGCGGCGCCTGGATGGGCGAGAAGGGGAAGGACGCCCGGAAGATCGGCGCCATCGGCGTCCACATCAGCCGGTGGATCACCAGTCACGGCTTCGCCTTCAACGTCGCCACCAACCTCGACCACTTCAAGCTCATCGTGCCCTGCGGGATCGAGGAGGCGGGGGTCACCAGCCTGGAGAAGGAGCTGGGGCGTCCCGTCGCGCTCGCCGAGGTCCGCCAGGCCCTCTCTCGGCACCTCGCCGCGCAGCTCGGCGCGCGCATCGTCCCCGGGCGGCTGGACCACCGCACGGTCTCGGTCGCGGTGCTGCGCGAGAGCCGGCGCGGCCTCGAGGCGCTGCTGCTCAAGCGGCACCCGCACCGCGGCGGCTTCTGGCAGCCGGTGACCGGCACGGTGGAGAAGGGCGAGGCCCACGAGGTGTGCGCCCGCCGCGAACTGAACGAGGAGACCGGGCTGGACGCGCCGGTGGAGGCGCTGAACTACACCCACGCCTTTCTCTTCGGCGAGCCCCGGCCCGACCGCGCCCCGCGCATCTTCCAGGAGACCGCGTTCTGGGCCATGGTCCCCAACGGCCGCATCAAGCTCGACCGGCGCGAGCACTCCCGCTTCGAGTGGGTCATCGCCAGCGAGGCGATGCAGCGGGTGCCGTTCCTGGGGCTGAAGGAGACGCTGCGCCGGGCCATCAAGGCAGCGCAGGCACGGCGGCAGGCGCGCCCCGGGGGATGACGGCACCGGGGGATGAATCCCTGCGCCGGGGGATGAATCCCCCGTCTCTATCTGGGGCAGACCAAGTTCGGATCAAGCGCGCTGAAGCGCGCTGCACGGTTCAGCTCTGGGACACAACACGACAGCCCGCGCCAGCGGGCTTCTCCTGCGTTCGGTCCGTCCCAGCTAGAGACGGGGGATTCATCCCCCGGCGGACCCCGACGGACCCCGGACCCCGGCGGGCTCCCCGCAAAGGCACGCCCGCGGCGGGAAGTCTCTCCCACCGCGGGCGTCGATACCTGGCCGCGCTACTGCTTGCCGGCCTCCAGGCCCTTGCGGAAGGCCTTGATGCTCGCCTCGCTCGCGCCCTTCTTGCCCTCGAAGGTCTTCTCGATGGCGTGCTCGACGGCCTCGGGCTTCACCACGCCCGTGGCCGCGACGTACGCGCCGAGCATGACCATGTTCGCCGCCTTGCCGCTGCCTTCCTTCTCCGCCAGCTCGTTGGCCGCGACGTAGACGACCTTGAGGTCCTTGCGCTCGACCTTGCGATCGATGAGCGAGGTGTTGACGACGATCAGCCCCCGCTCGACGACCGAGGGCTCGAACTTGTCGATGGACTGCTTGTTCATCACGATCGCCGCCTGCGTCCGCTTGAGCACCGGCGACCCGATGGGCTCGTCGTCGATGATCACCACGCAGTTGGCGGTGCCGCCGCGCATCTCCGGGCCGTACGAGGGCATCCAGGTGACGTTGCGGCCTTCTTCCATCGCCGCCTTCGCGAGGATCTTGCCGATCGCCATCAGGCCCTGGCCGCCGAACCCGGCCATCACGATGTCTGCTGAAGCCATGGTCTCAAACCTCGTTTGAAGGGTTCCGGTTGGCCTACTTCTTCTCGTCGCTGACCTTGAGGTCGGGCTTGTACGCCTTCGCCGCCTCGGGCATCGCCGCCGGCTCGCGGAACACGTTCATGGGGAAGAACGGGACCATGTTCCGCTCCAGCCAGTGGATGGAGTTCTCCGGGGTCAGCCCCCAGCCGGTGGGGCAGGTGGAGAGCAGCTCCACGAAGGTGAAGCCCTCGTGCTGCAGCTCGAACGCCTGGCGGATGAGCTTCTTGGCCCGGTTGATGTACTTGGGCGTGGTCAGCGCGCCGCGGGCGATGAAGCGGGGCTCCACCAGCGTGTTCAGCATCTCGCACATGCGGATGGGGTGGCCGCACTGCAGCGTGTCGCGGCCGTAGGGCGAGGTGGTGGTGCGCATCCCGGGCAGCGTGGTGGGCGCCATCTGCCCGCCCGTCATGCCGTAGATGGCGTTGTTGATGAAGATGACGGTGATCTTCTCGCCGCGGTTGGCGGCGTGGACGATCTCCGCCATGCCGATCGACGCGAGGTCGCCGTCACCCTGGTAGGTGAAGACGTAGCGGTCCTGCGGCAGGGTGCGGCGCACGCCGGTGGCCACCGCGGGGGCGCGCCCGTGCGCCGCCTGGTGCCAGTCGATGTGCATGAACTGGTAGGCCAGCACCGAGCAGCCCACCGGGCAGACCCCGATGGTCTTCTCCTGGATGCCCATCTCCTCGATGACGTCCGCGACGAGCCGGTGCGCCACCCCGTGCGTGCAGCCGGGGCAGTACGAGAGGTGTGCGTCGGTGAGGACCTTGCTCCTCTTGAAAACGACCTGTTCCTGGGCCATGTCGATCTCCCGAAATCCTTAGAGTGCCGCGTGGGCCTGCTTGACCAGGGCGACGATCTCCTCGACCGTCGGGATGATGCCGCCGGTGTGGCCCCAGAACTGGACCGGGCGCTTGCCCTCGACGGCGACGCGCACGTCGTCCACCATCTGGCCCTTGCTCATCTCGACGGTGAGGAAGACCCTCGTCGAGTCCACGTGCTTCTTCAGCGCGTCGTAGGGGAACGGCCACGCGGTGATGGGTCGGAACAGGCCGACCGGGATGCCCTGCTTGCGCAGCTCGCGCATCGCCGTCTTGCAGATGCGGGCCACCGTGCCGTACGCGCAGAGCACCACCGCCGGCTTGTCGTCGAGCTGGTAGTCCTCCCAGCGCTGCTCCTTGGCGCGCATCCGCTCGAACTTCTCGAAGAGGTGGTCGACGTGCTTCTCCATCTCCTCCGGGTCGAGGAAGAGGGAGTTGATGACGTTGCGCTCGCGCGTGGCCGGCTTGCCGGTCGCCGCCCAGGGCTTCTCCGCCTGCTTCGGCGTGGTCTCCGGGAAGGTCACCGGCTCCATCATCTGGCCGATGAGCCCGTCCCCGATGACCACCACCGGGCTGCGGTACTCGTCGGCGAGGTCGAAGGCCAGAGACATCATGTCCACCGTCTCCTGGACGGTCGCCGGGGCGAGCACGATGGCGTGCTTGTCGCCGTGGCCGAAGCCCTTGGTGGACATGTGGTAGTCGCCCTGCGAGGGCGAGATGTCGCCCAGGCCCGGGCCGCCGCGCATGATGTTCACCACCACCGCGGGGACCTCGGCGCCCACCATGTACGAGAAGCCCTCGGCCATGAGCGCCACGCCCGGGGAAGACGAGCTGGTCATGACGCGCACACCCGAGCCGCCCGCGCCGTAGAGCATGTTCGCCGCCGCCACCTCGCTCTCGGCCTGCAGGTAGACGCCGCCCACCTGCGGCAGGCGCTTGGACATGTACTCGGGGATCTCGTTCTGCGGCGTGATCGGGTAGCCGAAGAAGTGCTTGCAGCCGGCGCGGATCGCCGCCTCGGCGATCGCTTCGGTGCCCTTCATCAACATGCGTTGCTGGGCCATCGTTCTCTCCAGGGGTCGCGCGGCGCGGGTGGGGCGCCGGCAAGGGAGACGCTGCTTGGGAAAGGGAAGGGGAAGTCGGCTAGCCGGCCTTCTTCTCCTTGATCTCCTTGTAGACGCTGATCGCCGCCTCGGGGCAGACGGTGGCGCAGAGGGCACAGGCGGTGCACTTCTCCTGGTTCTTGATCGCGACCGGGTGGTAGCCCTTCGCGTTCAGCTCGTCGGACAGCTCGAGCAGCTTGAAGTTGCACGTGGGGATGCACAGCCGGCAGGCTTTGCACCTGTCCTTGTCGATCTCCAACCGGTTCATGGGGTGGCTCCTCGGGTGGACTGGGAAGGGGACGGTGCGAGCACCACACCGCCCAGGAAGTGCGGCATCATCCGCCGCCGGATGCCGACGACCGGGGGCAGGCCCGGCCTTCCGGCGAACTCCTCTGCGAGCGCGTCGGGCACCGCCAAGAGCCTCAGCGGTGCCTCGAGCGCCTCCGCGACCGGTCGGGCCAGCTCCAGGCCCCACTCGACGTCCGCGGGCGTGGTGTCGTCCAGCAGGTTGGTGTTGGAGATGACGCCGGTGATGTCCAGGTTCGCCGCCGCGGCGATCTTGCGGGCCTGGTCCACCACCTTCTCCAGCGAGTCCATGAAGGGCCGGTAGCGGTTGAGCACCAGGAGCAGGTCGTAGCTCTGGCTGCCCGCCACCACGTCGGAGATGGAGCCCAGCGCCCGCGCGCCCACCGGGTCGCCGCCCACGTCGAGCAGCACCTGGGTGTCGGTGCGTACGCACGAGCCGCGCAGCTCCGGGGTGACGATGGGCAGGTCGCTCACCGCCAGCGCGCCCTGGGGCGCGAGCAGCGCGACCCCGGCCGCCTTCAGCGAGTCGTTGACCTCGCGGGACCGGAAGTACGGCTTGAGCACGTCGAGGTCGCCCAGCACCACCCGCGAGACCGGCGCGCCTGGTCCGAGCTGCGCCGCCGCCCACTGCGAGAGGCCGATGGCCAGCTCCGTCTTCCCACTGCCATACGGCCCGACCAGCGCGGTGACCCTGCGGAGCGTGAACGCGCTGGACGAGACGGGCATCACCGGTCCGGACCCTGGCTGCGGCTCGAGGCGTGGTCGGAGCGGTGCCGCTGCCCCGCCCGAAGAGAGAGCGAGGATTGTCGGCCAAGGGAGCGCGGGAGGCAATGCGATTGTCGCGCTCCGGGCACGGTCTTTCGGACCGTGACTCGGGCCTGGAACACTGCCGCACGGGCGCCCCCGAGAGCCTGGGTGGGAGCGCCCGTGGGAGCCGCTACTCGAGCCGTCCGCGCAGGAAGGACTCGTAGGAACCGAGGTCGAGCAGGCCGTGCCCGGAGACGTTGAAGAGCACGGTGCGGCTGCGCCCCTCCTCGTCCGCCTCGCGCGCGAGCTGGATGGCCGCGGCGATGGCGTGGGCCGACTCGGGCGCGGGGACGATGCCCTCGGCGAGGGCGAACTGCCGGGCCGCCTCGAAGGTCGTCTTCTGCGCGTAGGCCCGCGCCTCGATGAGGCCCTCGTGGAGCAGCCGGCTCACCTGGGGCGCCGCGCCGTGGTAGCGCAGCCCGCCGGCGTGGATGGGGTCGGGGACGTACTCGGCGCCCAGGGTGTGCATCCGCACCATGGGGGTGAGGCGCGCGGTGTCGCCGTAGTCGTAGCGGAACTCGCCCTTGGTGAGGCTGGGGCAGGCCTCGGGCTCAGCGGCTAGGATGCGCAGCTTCTTCCCACCGACCTTGTGCTTCACGAAGGGGAAGGCGAGGCCGCCGAAGTTGGAGCCGCCGCCGTGGCAGGCAACCACCGCGTCGGGGAACGCGCCCAGCGCGGCCAGCTGCCGCTCGGCCTCCTGGCCGATGATGGTCTGGTGCAGGAGCACGTGGTTGAGCACCGAGCCCAGCGCGTACTTCGTGCCCGGGTGCGTGACCGTGTGCTCCACCGCCTCGGAGATGGCCACGCCGAGCGACCCGGGGTGCTCCGGGTTGGTGGCGAGGATGCGGCGCCCGGCCTCGGTGACTGCCGAGGGCGAGGGGGTCACGGTGGCGCCGAAGAGTTCCATCATGGTGCGGCGGAAGGGCTTCTGGTCGTAGGACGAGCGGACCATGTAGACCGCGCACTCGAGTCCGAAGCGGCGCGAGGCGTAGGCGAGCGCGGTGCCCCACTGCCCGGCGCCGGTCTCGGTGGCGAGCTTCTTCACTCCCTCCTGCGCGTTCAGGTACGCCTGGGGCAGGGCGGTGTTGAGCTTGTGGCTGCCCACCGGGGACGCACCCTCGAACTTGAAGTAGAGCGCCGAGCGGGTGCCCAGGTCGGCCTCCAGCCGGCGGGCACGCAACAGCGGGGTGGGGCGGTAGGCCGCGTACGCCTCCAGCACCGGCTGGGTCTACCAATACGCTATCCAGGGACAGGGCATGT
>CAZAIE010000315.1:0-7564 GCA_964485035.1 uncultured Myxococcaceae bacterium
CGCGCGGTCTGCACCCTGACCAGGTTGTTTTGGTGATGACTTTTCTGGCGCTGGTGTTGCTGTGGCACATCTTTACCCAGCAGCGGGGCGCTCTGCTGCCGGCGTTGGGGGTGTTCGCGGCCGAGCCCATCGACGGCTCACGCGTCGCAGTCGGAGACGTGGTGGTGGCGCTGCGCGAGCGTGGCTTCCGGTCGAACGGCTTCTCGCGTGCACGCGCCATCCTCGGCGGCTCGCTCGGTGGGGACTGGCACCAGGCGCACTTCGACTCCCGGACATGGGGAGAGCTGCTGCTCACGCCGTCGACAGTGTGCGCGCCGCTGATCACCCGGCTCCAGTCCGAAGGCGTGGTGCTCCACGGCGTCGCCCACGTCACCGGTGGCGGAATCCCCGACAAGCTTGGTCGGGTGCTGCGTCCCACGGGGCTGGGTGCGGAGCTCTCGGGGTTGTTCCCTGCTCCGGACTTCATGCTCGCGGTGCAGGAGCAGGGGCGGGTTCCCAACGACGTGGCCTACCGCTCCTGGAACATGGGGAACGCGATGCTGCTCGTGCTCGAGCCGGCAGACGTCGAGCAAACCCTCGAGACGGCAGCGGGACTCGGGGGCGAGGCCAGGTGCGCAGGCCGCATCGTGGGCGAGCCGGGAATCCAGGTCGTGCCCGCGGTCGGACCTGCCCTGACCTTCCCCGTGGTCGGTCAGAGCCGATGACGCCCGTCTCGTTCATCCAACTCCTGGAGCGAGCGGGGACCTCCGCGGCGGTCGGACGCCACGTCGCCGAGGCCGCTCGCCACCTCGGTCTCGAGACGGGCCGCGTCCTCTGCGGCAGGGTCTTCGCCATCGCCCAGGCGCTCACCCCAGTCGAGCTAGAGCAGTTCGCGCGGGTCGGTCTCCAGGACCCGATCCAGCACGAAGTCTTCGTCGGTCGGCTGCACCATCCGGAGGGCTTCGGGTCATACCTCTTGCTCTCGCGGCGTCCAGGAGTGACCGACGACGAGGGGGTGTCCGCGCAGCGAACCCTGTCGGACCTGCTGGGACTTGCTCCCGAGCCGGTGCACGAGCAGCGCGTCTTCTCGATGGACCTCTTCTTCCTCGAGCGCTCCCTCGCGAGCGAGGACCTGGGTCGTCTCGGGGAGTCGCTGATCAACCCGCTGGTCGGCCGGGTCGAGTGCGGCGCGCGCTTCACGCGGGTCGACTTCGTCCCGCAGGTGAGTCTGCCCGGCTCGGCGGAGGTCGAGGCCATCGACCTCGAGGTTCCGGATGCGGCGCTCCAGGCGCTGTCGCGAGACCGAGTGCTCAGCCTGACGCTGGAGGAACTGCACGCGATCCGCGCGTGGTATCGCAGCGCCTCGGCGCGCGACCGCCGTGAGCTGGGACTGCCGGCCGGTCCCACCGACTGCGAGCTCGAGATCCTCGCGCAGACCTGGTCGGAGCACTGCAAACACAAGGAGTTCAACGCGAGCATCCGGTACCGGGACCTGGAGACCGGAGAGGAGCGCGTCATCGACTCGCTCTTCCGCACGTACATCCGCGCCTCGACCGAGCGCATCCAGCAGGCGCTGGAGGCGGGTGGGGCGCGCTGGCTGCTGAAGGTGTTCACCGACAATGCGGGCGTCGTACGCGTGGACGCGGACCGGCTCTTCGTCTTCAAGGTCGAGACGCACAACTCACCGTCGGCGCTCGATCCCTACGGCGGGGCGCTGACCGGCATCCTCGGCGTGAACCGCGATCCGCTGGGCACGGGGCGTGGCGGGGCCAGGCCGCTGTTCAACACCAACGTGCTCTGCTTCGCCTCGCCGGACTACGCGGCCCCGCTCCTGCCCGGCCAGCTGCACCCGGCGTGCGTGCTCGCGGGAGTCCGCAAGGGCATCGAGGACGGCGGCAACAAGTCGGGCATCCCGACCGTCGCGGGGGCGGTGGTGTTCGACGAGCGCTTCGCCGGCAAGCCCCTGGTCTTCTGCGGCACCGGGGCGATCCTCCCGGCCCTGCTTGCAGGGCGCGACACCTGGACCAAGGAGATCCTCCCGGGCGACGCCATCGTGATGGCGGGCGGTCGCGTCGGGAAGGACGGCATCCACGGCGCGACGTTCTCCTCCGCGGAGATCCACCCCAGCTCGCCGCGCTCGGCCGTCCAGATCGGGAGCCCCATCACCCAGAAGCAGCTCTCGGACTTTCTGGAGCGGGCGTGTCGCGCCGGGCACGTCCGCTGCCTCACCGACTGCGGCGCGGGTGGGCTCTCGTCGTCCGTCGGGGAGCTGGCGCTCCTCTCCAACGGCGCCCAGGTGGAGCTGGACAAGGTCCCGCTGAAGTACCCCGGCCTGAGGCCCTGGGAGATCTTCGTCTCCGAGTCCCAAGAGCGGATGACGCTCGCGGTTCCCGAAGACGCTCTCGGAGAGTTGATGCGGCTGGCGGCGGAAGAAGAGGTGGAGGTCGCTCGCATCGGGACCTTCACCGACACCGGCCGGCTGGAGGTCCGCCACGCGGGCCAGGTCGTCGCGTCGCTGGAGCTGTCGTTCCTGCACGACGGGGTCCCGCGCAAGGCGCTCGAAGCGGAGTGGCGCCGCCCGGGGCTCAGCGAGCCGCGGGTGGACCTCTCGGACTGCCAGGGACTGCTGCTGCGCCTGCTGGCCAGCCCCGACATCTGCTCGCGCGAGCGCTTCATCCGGCAGTACGACCACGAGGTGAAAAGCCGCACGGTGGTGAAGCCGCTGATGGGGCCCAGGGGGCTCGCACCCCAGGACGCGGCCGTCCTGCGCCTCGACTTCGACTCGTGGCTGGGGGTTGCCGTGTCCCACGGGATCGCGCCGCGGTACGCCGATCTCGATGCCTACGAGAGCGCCGCGGGGGCCTTCGACGAGGCGGTGCGCCAGCTGATTGCCGTGGGCGCCCGCCTGCCGGACCCGTCGCGCGCCGAGACGTTCTGGTCCGCCAACGACAACTTCTGCGTGCCGGACTCGGTCTACGACCCGGTCGGCAACCCCGATGGCCGGTACAAGCTCGCGCAGCTGGTCCGGATGTGCGAGGCGCTCTACGACTCGTCGACCTTCTTCGGCGTCCCGATGACCTCCGGCAAGGACAGCATGAAGAACGACCTGCGCGCAGGCGGCAGGAAGATCTCCGTGCCTCCGACCGTGCTGTTCTCGATGGTCGCCCGGATCGACGATGTGCGGCGCACGGTGACCACCGAGTTCAAGGCTCCGGGAGACGTCATCTTCCTGGTCGGCGAGACCCGCGACGAGCTCGGCGGCTCGGAGCTGTACCGGCTCTTCGGGCGGCTGGGCGCGAACGTCCCCAGAGTGCGCAGAGACGACGCCCGGGCGCGCTACCTGCGCATGGAGCAGGCGCACGCCGCGCGGCTCCTGGAGTCGTGCCACGACCTCTCGGACGGAGGCCTCGGCGTCGCGCTCGCCGAGTGCTGCTTCGGCGGACTCGGCTTCGAGGTGATCCTCCCCAGCGGCGTCCCCGTGGAGACCCAGCTCTTCTCCGAGACGCACTCGCGATTCGTGGCCTCGGTCCGGCGCGAGAACGCCAGCGCCTTCGAGCGGCTGATGGGCGGCGATGCGCGGCGGCTCGGCGTGGTCACCGCGAGCGGGCTGCGCGTCTTCGAGGCCTCGGGGCACGTGCGCATCGCGCTCGGCCTGGACGAGGTGCTGGCCGCGTGGCGCGGCGGGCTGGAGGAGCACGGATGAACGACGTGCGCGCGCTCGTGCTGACTGGCTTCGGCATCAACTGCGAGGAGGAGCTCGCGGCGGCGTACCGGCTCGCTGGGGCCGCGGCCGAGATCGCACATCTCAACCAGGTGCTTGGTGGCTCGGTCCTGTTGGACCGCTTCCAGGTGCTCAACTTCCCGGGCGGCTTCTCGTTTGGAGACGACCTGGGCTCGGGCAAGGTGCTGGCCAACCGCGTTCGCCTGCGCAGGCTGCCCACCGGCGAGACTTTCCTGGAGGCCATCCAGGCGTTCGTCGAGCGCGGCGGCTTCGTCCTCGGGATCTGCAACGGCTTCCAGGCGCTGGTGAAGCTGGGGCTGCTGCCGGCCACCCTCGGTGACCGGAGCCAGGAAGCGACCCTTGCGAGGAACGACTCGGGAGTCTTCGAAGACCGGTGGGTGGAGTGCGCCGTGAATCCCGCGTCACGCACGCCGTTCCTTCGCGGCCTCGAGCGCATCCGGCTCCCGGTTCGCCACGGAGAGGGCCGGCTCGTGCTGCGCGATGCCGCGGTGCGCGACCGGGTCCGTGCCCAGGCGCTCGACTGCCTCACCTACTGCGACGAGCACGGAGTGAGCACCGAGCGGTATCCCGCGAACCCGAACGGCTCGGAGCTCGCGTGCGCGGGCCTTGCGGATTTGTCGGGCCGAGTCTTGGGGCTGATGCCGCACCCCGAGGCCGCGCTCTCGCTGTACAACGACCCCTGCTGGCCACAGCTCAGGCGGGCCAACCCCGCCGTCGATGAGGCAGGGCAGGGGCTGAGGCTCTTCCGGAACATCGTCGAGCACCTGCAGGACGCGGCGAAGAGGGCGGACTGACCGAGGATGACCATGGACTGCCTGCACAAGTTCGCGACGCCGCAGCTCGCCCGGCTCCCCTCGGGGAAGGTCCGCGACTCGTTCCGGGTCGACGCCGGGACTCGGCTCATGGTCGCCACCGACCGGATCTCGGCGTTCGACCAGGTGCTGCAGCCGCCCGTTCCCGGGAAGGGCGCGGTCCTAACCGGGCTCTCGGCGCACTGGTTCCGCGCCACCCAGGACCTCGTCCCCAACCACCTGATCGAGGTCGTCGACCCGCAGGCGATGCTGGTCCGCGAGGCGGAGCCCATCCGACTCGAGGTGATCGTCCGCGGCTACCTGACCGGGTCGATGTGGAGGGGCTACGAGCGCGGGAAGCGCGTGTTCTCGGGGGCGAGCGTTCCCGACGGCCTGGGCCGCAACGCCCGGCTTCCTGCGCCGCTCCTCACGCCGACCACCAAGGGCGGGACGGACCGCGAGATCTCCCCGGCCGAGATCGTCTCCGACGGCCGCGTGAGCGCCGCGACGTGGTCCGAGATCGAGCGCGTCTCGCTCGAGCTGTTCCAGTTCGGCAGCGAGATGCTCGCTCGCCGCGGGCTCTTGCTCGTGGACACGAAGTACGAGTTCGGGCTCGTCGACGGTCAGCTCACGCTCATCGACGAGTTGCACACGCCCGACTCCTCGCGCTTCTGGTCCTCTGAGGAGTGGCACCGCGATCCAGCTGCGTGCGAGGGACTGGACAAAGAGTACGTCCGCCGGTGGCTGCTCGAGCACACTGTCGAGGGCAAGCAACCCGAGATCCTCCCCGCCGACGTGGTCGAAGAGACGTCGCGGCGCTATCTCTCGCTGTTCCATCGCGTGACCGGCGGCGCCCTCGAGGTCGGCGCAGCCGATTTGGCCGATCGCATGTACGCGAACCTCGTCCGCGCGAAGGTCATCCGTGACGGGTTCGTCGCGGTCTTCATGGGGTCGCCGGCCGACCTGCCGTACTGCCAGAACCTGAAGGAGATGCTCGAGCGCCTCGACCTCGCGGTGGACCTGCGGCTCGTCTCGGCGCACAAGAACGGCGAGGACATCGCTGGGCTCGCGGAGGAGTACAACCTTGCCTTCGAGCCGGGGGCCGCGATCGCCGTGGCGGGGCTCTCCAACGGGCTCGGCGGCGCGCTCGCCGCGAACCTGGGGCTGCCGGTGATCAACTGTCCGCCGTTCAAGGACCAGATGGACTTCCTGGTGAACATCAACTCGTCGCTGGCGATGCCCTCGAAGGTCGCGGTCGCCACCGTCGTCGGGCCCGAGGCCGCGGTGCTGGCCGCCGCGCGCGCCCTCAACCTGCGGCGACTGCGCGAGCGCTTCGTTTCGGAGATGGCTCAGGTGAAGGCCCAGCTCCGCGCCGAGGACCGGCGCATCCGCGGTCGCTGAAAGGTGGAGACGATGGACTCCGAGGCCCTCTCGCCGCTCGACGGCCGGTATGGCGACTGGCTCGCGCCGCTGTCCCGCTACTTCTCCGAGAAGGCGCTGGTCGCCACGCGCTGCCAGGTGGAGCTCGCCTGGGCCGAGACCCTGACGCAGGTCGGCGTCTTCCCGGCGCTGAACCCTGCCGAGCGCGCACGGTTCGCGGAGCTACGGGCAGGCTTCGGGGACCGGGAGTTCGCCCGCATCAAGGAGCTCGAGGCCCAGACCCGGCACGACGTGAAGGCGTGCGAGCTGTTCCTGCGCGAGCGACTGCAGCTCGCGTCCCCCAACGTCCTGCACTTCGGCCTCACCTCCGAGGACGTGAACAACCTCGCGTACTCCCTGTTGTTGCGCGACTACCTGGCGCAGGTGCAGCTCCCTTTGCTGGACCGGCTCATCGCGCGACTCGCGGACCTCGCCGGCCGCTGGCGCTCTGCGCCGTTCCCGACCCGGACGCACGGACAGCTCGCCTCGCCCAGCACCGCCGGCAAGGAAGTGGCGGTGTTCCTCTCCCGGCTGCTCCGGCACCGGCGGAAGCTGGCTGGCCACCAGTTCAAGGGCAAGCTCAACGGCGCCACCGGGAACTGGTCCGCGCTCTGTGCTGCGTGTCCGGACCGCGACTGGGTGGCCATCACCCGGCGCTTCGTGGAGCAGCAGGGCCTCTCGCCGAACCTCGTCACCACGCAGATCGAGGACCACGACGGCTGGGCCGACTACTTCAACCGCGTGCGCCAGCTCAACAACGTCGTGCTCGATCTCGACCAGGACGTCTGGCTGTACCTCTCGTTCGGCTACCTCCGGCAGGTCCCTGCGCCGAGCGAGGTCGGCTCGTCCACGATGCCGCACAAGGTGAACCCCATCCGCTTCGAGAACAGCGAGGGCAACCTCGGCCTGTCCAACGCGCTGCTGGTCGAGCTGGCCAACAAGCTGTGCCGCTCCCGGATGCAGCGCGATCTCTCCGACAGCACCGTGGCGCGCAACATCGGCGTCGCGCTCGGCCACGCGCACCTGGCCTGGGAGGAGACCCTGGCAGGGCTCGAGCGGCTCGAGCTCGACGAGGCGCGCTGCCGCGCTGAGCTCGAGCAGAACCCGGCGCTGCTCGCGGAGCCCATCCAGACCATCCTGCGCCTCGCTGGAGTCGAGGACCCCTACGAGCTCCTGCGCCAGGCGACGCGCGGCAAGCCGTTCCATGAGGTGGAGCTCCAGGGGCTCGTCGCCGCGCTTCCCGTGGACGAGAGCGTGCGGCACCGGCTGCGAGCGTTGCGCGTCTGCGAGTACCTCGGGGCGGCAGAGCGCATCTGCGACGAGGTGGTCGCCGAGGCGAGAAAGGTCGTCGGGTGAAGATCGCGGTCATCGGTTCGGGGGGACGGGAGCACGCGCTGTGGTGGGCGCTCTCGCGTTCTCGCTCGGCCGCGGACGTGGTCGCGCTCCCGGGCAACCCTGGCACCCCGCATTGCGCGCCGGTGGATCTGCGCGACGCCTCCGACGTGCTGCGCGCCTGCCGCGACCAACGGGTCGACCTCGCGATAGTCGGTCCGGAGGCGCGGCTCGCTTCCGGGCTCGACGACCAGCTCCGTGCCGCTGGCTTCGCGGCCTTCGGCCCGACCCGCGAGGCTGC
>CAZAIE010000316.1:0-7559 GCA_964485035.1 uncultured Myxococcaceae bacterium
GGTCTCCCGCACGCTGAACATCACCCGGGCGGCGGAGCGCCTCGCCATCCAGCAGTCATCCCTGAGCGTGGCCATGCAGCGCCTGGAGGACGCGCTGGGGGCCCCGCTGCTCCTGCGCGGCAAGACGGGCGTGCGCCTCACCAAGGCGGGCGAGCTGTTCGCCGTCTCCTGCCGCGAGCTGGTGGAGGACTGGGAGGCGCTGAAGGCCTCGACCCAGGCGGCCACGGGGAAGGTCGAGGGCCACTACACGCTGGGGTGCCACCCCAACCCGGGCCGCTACCTGCTCCCGCGCTTCCTGCCCCGGCTGCACGCCGACCACCCGGGCCTGCACCTGCAGCTGGTGCACGAGCGCTCGCAGGTGCTCAACGAGATGGTGGTCTCGGCGCGCCTGGACTTCGCCATCGTCAGCCTGGTGCTGCCGCACCCGGACCTGGTGTCCATCCTGCTGGCCCGCGACGAGGTCGGGCTGTGGGCGCACCCCAAGGTGCAGCTCGACCCGGAGCGCGAGGTGCTGATGCTGGACCCGGAGGTGAAGCAGTCGCAGGACGTGCTGCGGCTCCTGGCGCGGCGCGGGCTCGGGTTCCGGCGCACCATGACCTCCTCCAGCGTCGAGGTGATCTGGGCGCTGGCGGAGGCGGGGCACGGCATCGCGGTGATGCCGGGCAACCCGGTGAAGTTCGCGAAGCCGCGCTCGGCGCTGCGGCGGCTGGACGTGCCGGGGGTGCCCGCGGAGCTGCGCTTGATCTATCGCGCCGACGCGGGGAGGACGGCCGCGGCCAAGGAGATCGTCCGGGTCATCCGCGCGGGCTGCACGCTGCGGTGAGCCCGGCCTACTCCCCCCAGATCGCCACAACCCACTCCGGGTGGTCCACGAACGGGTTCCGGTTGCGCTGGTAGTCCCGGAAGATCACCTCGTTGCGCGCGCGCTCGCGGTCGTCGGGCGGGTCCTGGGCGTGCCAGCGCAGCAGGGTCGAGAGGCGCCCCATCCGCGGCGTGCTGGTGTGCTGGTCGTTGTCCGGTTGGCCCTGGGCGTTGAGCAGCGAGGGGATGACCTCCACCAGTTCGAGGTCCGGCATGGGGGGCTCGTCCGCGTCGTAGCGCACCGCCATGTAGAAGAGCGCCCGCGCCACGTCCCCCTTCACCGCGTCCCGGGGCTCGAAGGACAGGCCCGGCTGCACCTTGCAGCCGCTGTCGGAGTAGGGCGTGCCGCCCTCGTCGAAGTCGAGGTGCCAGCGCACGCTGTTCACGTCCGGCCGGGTGGGCCGCAGCATGTGCAGGTCGCTGTAGCCGGCGTAGGCGTCGGAGTCGAAGCCCCCGTGGCTCTTGGCCCAGACGTGCTCCTTGTTGAAGTCCGAGCGCGTGGAGCGCCCCGTGTAGAACTGCAGCACGTTGCCCGGGACGGCGGGGTCGGGGTCGGTGACCGTGAAGATGGAGGCGACCTCGGAGTACGGGAAGACGACGTGCCCCTTCAGGATCTCGTGGAGGGCGGCCTTGAGCGCCGCGCCGGTCTTGCCCGTCGCCCGCTCGTAGTAGGTGTCCAGCGAGGCGCCCACCACCTGCCAGTCCGCGGCCGCGCTGCCCTCCCGGGTCCCAGCCCGGAGCCGCGCCCACTCCCGGTCCGCGTCGGCGAGCACGACCGCGCCGGCGGGCCCGGTGCTGGGCCACTGCGCTGCGGCGACCACCTGCTGGGCCGCGGCCAGCGCGTCGCCCTCGAGCCAGTCGCCTTGGTTGCGGCCGGTCTCGTAGACCACCGCGTCCAGCACCCGGCCGTCGCCCGCCCGCAGCCAGAGCAGCCCGTGCTTGAGGCTGGGCCCGAAGGGCTCCTGGGAGGCGAGGTCCCAGACCCCGGGGTGGTTGTCCGACTTCTGCTGGTCCCGGGTCCCCTTCCAGCCGGCGCCGTGCACGCGCAGGACGTCGCCCGCCGCGAGCGCGAAGGGGACCTCGCTGCTCGCGAGCTCCTGCAGCACGTCGCCGAAGTTCGCCGTCGCGTAGGACCAGGAGCCCAGCGCCTCGAGGCCCGCGGGGTCGGCAACGGTCAGCTCGACCCAGGTGTCCTCGCCGTCGGCGACCGGGCCGTCCTGCGAGAGCCCGAAGGCGGAGACGAAGATCGGCGGCCAGGCGGGGAAGCGGGGTCCGGTGTCGGGGCCGCCCGCGGCGTCCGGGGCCTCTCGACCGGCGTCGGCGGGGACTCCGGAGTCCGCGGCCGCGTCCGGCAGCGCGCCGGCGTCGGGCTGTCCGGTGTCCGTCGAGCCGAAGGAGCCGTCCGTGACATCCGATCCGTCGGGGACCGTGGTGGGCCCGGCGTCGGCCGAGGAGGAGGGCGTGGGGCAGGCGCAGAGGAGCCCGAGCAGCAGCAGACCGGCGAGGTGGCGGGAGTGGGAGGGCACGGCGGAACGATAACTCCTGGTGGAGCGATTTCCTGGTCGAGTGTGCGGGCCGCTCGCGGCGGTGGCGATCGCGACCTGGTTGAGCTCGGAGTTGCAGGTCGACGCTGGCCGCTGCGCTCACCGGGGCGAGGCCCCTCGCTCCAGTCGAAGGAACAGCGGGACCAGGTCGGAGACGTCGAGGGCCCTCTCCAGTTCGGCGAGGCGCGAAACCACCGTGGCCGGGTCGAGGCCGGGAGGAGCAGCACGGAGGAGTCCGGAGACGTCCTCGAGGTCCTTGGGCCGTCCCGCCAGGGTCTTCAGGACGAGCAGGTCGTTGACCTCGATGACCCGGAGGCGGGCCCGTCCGACCACGCGCGTCGCGGCGCGCTGGTGAAACTCCTCCTCGAGCCCCGGCCCCGAGAGGACGACGTCCAGGCCCACGCCGCTGCGACGGTGGGTGAACGGCAGGACGCGGGTCCTGGCCACGAAGGAGTCGAGGTCGCCCAGCTCGAGGAGCTGGAACCCTGCGGCCTCGAGGGCGGCGACCAGACCCCGGTTGCCGTCGGGTCCCGGTGCGACGGTGACGTCGACGTCCGCGGTCGTACGGGGAACGCCGTAGAAGCCGACCGCCTGGGCACCGAACACGTACCAGCGCCTACCGGCGAGGGCGCGGGAGGCGTCCACGAGTGCTTCGAGGAGTTTCGGAGGCGCGGGCGAGGAGCTGCGCGACCCGCTGGTGCGCTGCGAGGTCTTCCTTCCGGGAGGCGAGGCTCGTCGCGTCGACATGCGCCCTCAAGAGGTCCATCAGTCGGACTGCCTCTTCGGCTCCCAGCGCCTCGATGCGGCCGCGGGTGCGCTGGTCCTTCATCCGTCGGACGGCACTCCAGTCGCGGTGCAGGAAGGCCTCGAGGTCGGTGCGACGGAGCTCCATGCCGGCACTGTACCCCCGCTCCTGGCGGGCGGGCACGGCGCGAACCGAGTCGGAGCCGTGGTCACGGCGGTGGAGTCCCTGCCTCAGCCCTGGCCTTCGCCAGCAGCTGCACCAGCCCGAGCTGCCCGGCCCACTCGTCGAGATAGCCGTGGTCCATGGAGGGGCCGGAGACCCGAAGAACCTCGACGACGTCGCGCCATTGTTTCGTCGAGCCTTCTCCCCCCTCGCGGAACCACAGCAGCTTTCGCAGCACGGTGTCCTCTGGGCTCTTGATCACGAGCGCCTCACCTTCGCCGAGAGCGATGAGGGTGCGGCGCTCGAACTCGCTCGTGTCGAAGGCCCCGCTGCGACGGACGAACAGGTCCACCTTGGTCATGGACGGGAGGTGGAAGATGTTCCAGGAGGACCTCTGACGGACCGCTTCGCGAAGGGCCTCGGTGTCGACGTCGAAGTCGGGACCGAGAACCGTCTCGAGCCGAGCGGCCTGGTGATCGGAGAGGTCCACCACGAAGTCGATGTCGTTCGTCGCTCTCGGCTCGCCCTGAACCGAGCTGGCGAGGGAGCCTCCCAGAAAGTAGGGAGCACCCAGCTGGTCGAAAGCGCGCGCGACGAGCTGCGCGACTGCCAGGGGATCGAGCGGGTCAGATGGCATCTTCAGGGACGTTGCGGCACAGGCGCTTGGCGGCGGCACGCCCATAGAGTCGAACGGCCAGGCGCGCCCTGACCTCCTCGGGAGATGCACCGGGATGCCGTTGCCGGATGCCGGCCTCGGCGAGGGTGCGAACGGCCACGGAGAGCGCCGCAGCCTTGCGTAGCCGGAGTGCGGGTGGCATCGCGCGCAGCAAGCGATGGTACCGGGCCATCTGCGCTGGCGACGTGTCCTGTTCCATGCGGGAAGGATAACGAGGTCCCCAGCTCAGGGCGAGGGCGGCGCGATGCGGTCGAACAGGGCCGACGCCCCCGGCGCAGCGCTGCGCCGGGGACGCCGGACGTCGGTGCTCAGTCGTAGCCGTGCGTGCCGGACAGGGCGATCGCCCGGCGGGTCTGCGGGTAGTAGACGATGGTCCAGTCCTCGAACCCGTGGCAGCCGTGGCAGGGGACCTCCTGCGACATCGACCACGCCTGCGCCGAGGCGTCGGCCCCGAAGCCATCCATCGCCTGCAGCAGCGCCGGGCCGCCCGAGGAGTAGCCGCTGCCGCAGAAGACGCCGCCCTCGAGCGTCGCGCGGTCGATGGTCTGGCCCCAGGTGTACTCGGGGGAGCCCTGCCCCTGGACCTGGCCGACCAGGTCCACCACCTGCTGAAGGGTCACGCCGCAGCCGCCCACCTGGTACGCGTTCGCCGCGAGGCTCGCGAAGGTGTAGCCGCCGGTGGCGGCGTTCCAGTCGGTGACTGCCTGCGCCAGCGCCGCGTCGGCGACGGGAGCGAGGCTGGGGACCGCGCTCTCGCCGAGGCAGGGGTCCTCCGAGCGGCAGACCCGCGCCTGGTAGTAGTCGCCGCAGGTCCCGAGGTCCGCGGGGGCCTGCACGAGGCACGCGCGCACGGCCGGCTCGCACACCGTCGGCCAGACCACGGAGGGGTCGTCGCTGGTCACCGCCACCGACTGCACGCGGGCGGTCAGCACCGCGTACTTCACGAAGCGGGTCTCGCCCCGGAGTCCCTCGACAGTGATCGTCTGCCCGAGCGCCGAGTGGAGCTGGCTGAAGATGAGGTCCATCGACCACTGCTCTTCGGCCTGCCGCGTTGCAGGGATGCGGGTGCCGGAGGGGAGGACGAAGTCCATGGTCTCCACCGGGCGGTTGGTGGTGACGAAGACGCGGTAGCGCAGCGGGTCGACCGGGTCGCGCACCATCACCGGGCGGGTGGACTGCGCGAGCGAGAACGCGCTGGTCCCGGTGCGGTTGAAGAAGGCGGGGTAGGCGGTCACGCGTGCCTGGAAGAGGTTCGGAGTCCCGCTGGCGGTCTGGAGGCGCACGAAGAGCGGCGAGCCGGAGAGCACGGTGTTGATCTCGTGGCCGTCGCGCAGGGTCACCGCGAACTGCTTCACGTCCCAGGTGGTCTCGCCGAAGGCGTCGTCCGGGACCCAGCTGAACGCGTCCGTCAGGTTGCGGCTGGAGGAGCCGGGGAGCGTGAGCTGCGCCGGGGTGGCGGCGGTCTGCACGGTGGCCCAGTCGCTCATCGTCACGGTGTACGTCCCGGCCTTGCCCTGCAGGGCCTCGTGGTTCGTGTCGAGCTCCGGCTCGGTCGAAGCGGCTCCACAGCCGACACAGAGCAGGCACAGCGACAGCAAGGGTGCGATCAAGATGCGACGCATGATTCACCTCGTTGGAAGTGGGGGGATGGTCCAGCGGCGGGGACCATGGCAGTCGGTGAGTCTGACCGCAACATTTCCGTGAGTCACACACCGGGCGTCGGTCGTTCCACTCGCTCGCAGTGCGTGCTCCTCCCCAGGTCAGGTCTGCAACAGACCCAGGGCATGGTCCAGCATCAGTCGCGCGAGCGGTGCGTGGACGGCGCTGGGGAGCGCGTGTCCCATCCCCGGGACCTCGGCGCAGCGCGCGCCGGGGATGAGCGAGGCGAGGTGGCGGCCGTGCGGCGGCGGGTTGAGCGGATCGCCCGGTGCCTGGACGACCAGCGTCGGCGTGGTCACCCGGGCGAGCTCGGCGCCGCGGGACAGGGCGACGGGCGTGGCCAGCGCGTGCGCGAACGGCTGGGCCAGGGTCCCCGCGTGCTCGATGGCGAGCCGCTCCCAGGCCCGGAACTCCGCGGGATCGAACGGGACGCCGGTTCCCGACAAGGCGCGCCACTCTTCGACGCGGCGGTCCAGCTCGGCCTCGAGGTCGGTCACCGGCAGCACGCGCCGAGCCAGGACCTTCAGGACGGCGGGGTCGGGCGTGGGCAGGCCGTCGGGCGAGGGCTCGCCCCGCATCGCCCGGCCCAGGTTCCCCACGAAGTCCACGTCGAGGGCGGCTCCCGCAGCGACCGACAGCGTGCGCAGCCGCTCCCGATGGTCCAGCGCCAGCACCTGGCCCAGCGTGCAGCCGAGCGAGAAGCCGAACACGTGCGCCGAGTGGAGGCCGAAGCCGTCCAGCACCCGCACCGCGTCGCGCGCCAGGTCCTCGACGGAGTAGGGGTGGGCGGCGAGGTCGCGACGCGTCGACCGCCCGGTGTCGCGGTGGTCGTAGCGCAGCACCCGGAGGCCGCCCGCGACCAGGCGCTCGAGGAAGGGCGGCGGCCAGCCCATCGCCGAGGCGTTCGCGCCCATGAGGAGGAGCAGGGGAGGGGCGGTCGCGGGGCCCAGGTCCTCGGCCCAGAGCGTCACGCCGCCTGAGGCGATCTCGCGGGTCGGCATGCCCGGAGGATAGCGCCTCACCGGCACGTGTTTTCCCCGGCTGTGGCAGGGGTCGGCGACGGAGCATAGGATCGGTCGTTCGCTCGACTGGTTGAGTCCCCACGAGGAGTGGCCATGTCACCCACCCGGATTGCGCTCGCCTTCATTTGGGCACTCGGCCTGAACCTCGGGTGCTCCAGCGGCACTGCTGGACCACAAGGGGAGCAGGGGCCGCAGGGAGTCGCGGGTCCTGCCGGGCCTCAAGGAGAGAAGGGCGACCAGGGAGAGAAGGGCGACCAGGGTCTTCCAGGCGAGAGAGGTGAACGGGGAGTGCCAGGGTCGGAGGGGACGCCGGGCGCGCATGGACTCTCGGTGACCGTGGAAGCACTACCCGCAGGCGATGAAGACTGCCCCACTGGCGGGGTGAGGCTCACTTCGGCATCGGGCCCCAGCATCCTCTGCAACGGCAAGGCCGGGGAGGCGGTGGTCGTAGTCGCCTTGAGCGCGGGCGATGCCGTCTGTCCCCACGGCGGAACGAAGGTGGTCGGAGGGACCAACGTCGCGTTCGCTTGCAATGGCGCGCCAGGCCTCCAAGGCGAGACGGGACCGCGTGGCGACCAGGGCCCTCAGGGGCCTGTGGGCGAGTCGGTGGTGGGGGCGTCCGTTGGCCTGGGAGACCCGACCTGCCCCCACGGCGGGAGTGTGTTCACCACATCTGCCGGGACGAGCTATGCGTGCAACGGCGCACCTGGCGTCAGGGGCGAGCCTGGCGTCGTGGGTTCCAAGGGAGAGCAGGGGGAGCCTGGCACGTCCGTCTCTGGGGTTATCCTCCTGGCCGGAGACAGCCATTGCCCGGAGGGCGGAGTCGCCTACACCTCTGTGACAGGAACCGCCTATGTCTGCACGGGGGCGACGGGGACACAGGGTCCGGC
>CAZAIE010000317.1:0-7546 GCA_964485035.1 uncultured Myxococcaceae bacterium
ATCCCGACCCGGAGGTTGTACTGGCGGGCCACCTGCTCGATCTCCTCGACCGGGTGGCAGCGGCAGCCCTGGATGACCCGGCCGGGCTTCGCGGGGTCGGCGTCGAAGGCGGCCACGATGGCCAGGTTCGGACGCTGCCGCGAGACGTAAGAGATGATGGCGCGGCCCAGGTTCCCCAGGCCGAAGAGCGCGACGCCGGTGTTCTCCGGACCATCGAGATGCTCGGAGATGCTCTTGATGAGTTCCACCGTCTGGTAGCCGCGGTTGGGGCTGCCCGAGTAGCCGATGGCCATCAGATCGCGCCGGACTTGCGCTGCGCTCACCCCGGTCTCCGAGGCGATCTCGTGCGAGTACACGAAGGGCCGGCTCTCGCCTTGGAGGCGAAGCAGGCTGCGCCGGTAGAGGCTGAGGCGTCCTATGGTCTTGTCCGACGTCATCTGGCGACCGCTCCGCGGGATGCGAATATTCGTGATGGGCATAACGTTGTGACAAGTTTCACGGCATCTTGGGACGAGCGTGAATCCGTGTCAATACCCCGTAGCCCCCGCGGATTGGACCTCCAACTCGTGAACCACTGGAAATCGCGCGCGATCTACGCCTCTCAAACGAGGGAAGCAACGGTCGAATGAACATTTCTCACGAATTGATTTTGTGAAAAGCAACACCCGTAACTCAGGACAGGTCTACTTGGGCGGTGTTCGCTTGTGAATTCAATGAGTTATCCACCTCCAGACAAACAAGACGGTGACGGTCCTCATTCATCTCGTGAACTGCGTCGCGAGCCCCTGGAGCGCCCCAGAGCGAGCCCCGTCACGAGGCTTCGTGGCGTCCTTCACGGATTTTTCGGGGCGAAAGAAGGAACGAAAGCCCAAATCGTTCAGGCGCAAACAGCGCTCCGGAGGGCCATCACGCCATCCGGAACGAGGGCAGGCGCACGAAGGACTCGTGACGCCGAGCGCAAACGAGGGCTAGCGACGATCCTTGCGGCCACCGGGGCCTGAGCCGATGAACCGCCCCATCCCTTCGATGCGAGCCTTCAGGCAGGTCTGGCACTGCTCGGCCGTCTCGTTGATGCACGCCTTGCCCGGGTAGATCTCGTACTTCACGCGGTACTCGGGCGGGGTCACGTTGGGCATCACGATGTTCGCGCCGCGCGCGAGCCCGCGCTCCCTGCCCTGCGCCTTGTTGAGAGTCGCCAGCGCAGTCGTGGACGGGATGTTCGCCTCGGGGCAGGCCAGCCGGGTGAGTGCCACCACCTTGTAGACCATGCCCTCGGTGTTCGGGACCTGCTCTCCCTCGGGGAGCTTCGCGGCGCCAGCGCCAAGCGGCGTCTCCGGGTGCTCGATGAACGGCCCCACGCCGATCATGTCGAGGTCCAGCCCCTCGAACCTGCCGATGTCATCAGCGAGCGTGCCGTAGCTCTGGCCGGGGATGCCCACCATCACGCCGCTCCCAGCCTCGTAGCCCAGGCGCTGCAGGAGCCGCAGGAGCTCGAACCGGTCGGACCGTCCCTGACCCGGCACCGGCGGGTGGATGGCGTCATAGAGCGCGCGGTCTGACGTCTCGAAGCGCAGGAGGTACCGGTCGGCGCCTGCCTCTCGCCACAGCCGCAGCTCCCACTCCTCACGCTCACCCAGGCTGAGCGTGACCGCGAGCCCCACCTCGGACTTGATGGCGCGGACCAGGTCGGCGAGCCAGTGCGCATCGATGCCCGGATCCTCGCCAGCCTGCATGACCACCGTGCCGTAGCCCAGCGCCTTCGCCCGCCGAGCGCAGTCCAGCGCCTCGGGCGCGGTCATGCGGTAGCGCTCGATCTTGGTATTGGAGGCACGGATGCCGCAGTAGCCGCAGAGCCTGCGGCAGTAGTTCGACAGCTCGATGAGCCCACGCAGGTGCACCGCGTCGCCGACGTGCTCCTTGCGGACCTGGTCGGCGGCCTTGAACAGAACCTCCAGGCGTTCCCGGTCGCGCTCTCGCAGCCAGCCGATCCGCTCGTCGCGAGTGAGCGGCCTCTTGGGGTCGAAGTCCACCGTCACCCTACCTCCCCTCCCCCTGCAGCTGTCGGACCCGCTCCAGCGCCGCCGGGAACGGACCCAGCGCGCGCTCGAAGATGCCCAGGCTGTAGGCGATGGTCAGCCCGTAGTTCGTCACCGGCACGCCCTGCCGCCGGCAGCGCTCGATGCGCGAGAGCATGCCGCGGCGGTTGAAGGTGCAGGCCCCGCAGTGGATGACCAGCTCCCACTTCGTGACGTCCTCGGGGAAGTCCTGGCCCTGCACGTGCGTGAAGTCGAGCTTGCCGCCCACGTACTGCGTCAGCCACCGGGGGATCTTCACGCGCCCGATGTCCTCGCCGATGGGGTGGTGGCTGCACGACTCGGCGATCAGCACGCGCGAGCCGGGCCGCAGCTTCTCGACGCCCAGCGCACCCTCGGCCAGGGAGACCAGGTCGCCCTTGAACCGCGCCATGAGCACCGAGAACGAGGTCATGGGCACGCCCGGCGGCGTGTCGGCGGCCACTTTGAGGAAGGCCTGCGAGTCGGTGACCACCAGCCGCGGCGGCCTCGCCAGGCGCTCGAGCGCGGACTTGAGCTCGCGCTCCTTGACCACCATCGCCATCGCGTCGCCGTCGAGCAGGTCGCGGATGGCCTGGACCTGCGGGAGGATCAGCCGGCCGCGCGGCGCCTCCTTGTCGATGGGCACCACCAGCACCGCGAGCTCCCCCGGGCCCACCAGGTCCGAGAGGATCGCCGGGTTGTCGATGAACCCCTCGGGCGCCGAGGCCAGCAGCGCGTCGCGCAGCTCCAGGACGCCCTTGCGCTCGGCGGCCACGGTCTGCACCGCGCGAATCCCTCGAGCCTGCAGCGCCGCCAGGCGCTCGGCGGGGACCGCGGCGAGGTCGGTCTTGTTGAAGACCACGATCACCGGGACCTTGCGGTCCTGCAGTTCTTTCAGGATCTGCTCCTCGAACGCGCCCCAGGCGGAGGCCTCGGCCACCAGCACGCCCAGGTCGGTGCGCTCGAAGACGCGGCGGGTCTTCTGCACCCGCAGCTCGCCCAGCGCCCCCTCGTCGTCGAGGCCGGCGGTGTCGATGAAGAGCACCGGCCCCAGCGGGAGCAACTCCATCGGCTTCTCGACCGGGTCGGTGGTGGTCCCCGCCGTGGGCGAGACGATGGACACGTCCTGGCGGGTGATGGCGTTGAGCAGGCTCGACTTGCCCACGTTGCGGCGGCCGAACAGGCCGATCTGCAGGCGCATGCCCTTCGGGGTCTCGGTCATCTCTTCTCCGGGGACGGCGGCGAGCCCAGGCGGCACACCGCCTCCGGGCTCACCAGTGCGTCGAACTCCTCCCCCGTCAACAGCCTCCGCTCCACTGCGAGCTCGCGCACGGTCCGCCCCAGTGCCCGCGCATCCTTCGCCAGCGCGGCGCAGGCATCCCAGCCCAGCCTCGGCAGGAGCGCGGTGGCGACGGCCGTCGAGCCTTCCACGTTGCGCCGGCAGCGCTGCACGTCGGCCTCGAGACCCTCCACGCAGTGGCGGCGCAAGAGGTCGCAGGACCGGGTGAGCAGGTCGAGGCTCTCGAGCAGGCTGGCCGCGACCAGGGGCAGGAACGGGTTCAGCTCGAGACACCCGGAAGCACAGGCCACGGTCAGCGAGGCGTCCAGTCCGAAGACTCGCATCGCCGCCTGGCTCACCGCCTCTGGGATGACCGGGTTCACCTTGCCCGGCATGATCGACGAGCCCGCCTGCCGCGCCGGGAGCCGCAGCTCGCCCAGGCCAGCGTCGGGGCCGCTCGAGAGCAGCCGCAGGTCCGAGCAGATCTTCAGGAGCGACGCGGCGCAGGCCTTGAGGATGCCGCTCACCTCGACGAACACGTCCGCGTTCTGGGTGGCCTCGACGAGGTTCTCGGCGCGGGCCAGGGAGACGCCGGTCTGCTCCCTCAGCGCGTCCACCACCCGGAAGATGAACTGCCGCGGCGCCGCCAGCCCCGTCCCGATGGCGGTCCCGCCGAGGTTCACGACCCGCAGCCGCTCCTCGCACTTGTAGATGCGCCAGCGGTCCCGGCTCAGCACCTCGGCGTAGGCGCCCAGCTCGCGGCCCAGCGTGGTGAGCACGGCGTCCTGGAGCTGCGTGCGGCCCACCTTCACGACGTGGGCCCAGCGCTTCTCCTGCTCCTGGAAGGCCTCCTGCAGGGCGACGACCGCGCGCTCCAGCGGGCCCAGGAGGCGGATGGCCGCGAGGCGCAGCGCCGTGGGGTAGGTGTCGTTGGTGGACTGGTGCAGGTTGACGTCGTCCAGCGGATGGACGCGGTCGTAGCTGCCCAGCGGCAATCCCAGGAGCGCGAGGGCCCGGTTCGCGAGCACCTCGTTGACGTTCATGTTGGTGCTGGTGCCCGCCCCGCCCTGCAGCGCGTCCACGACCACGTGCGGGACGAGCTGCCCCGAGGCCAGCTCACGGCAGGCGGCTTCGAGCGCGTCCGCCTTCGCCGGGTCGCCGTCCCAGGCTCCCAGCGCCCGGTTGGTGCGCACGCAGGCCAGCTTCACCTCGCCGAAGGCCTGCGCCAGCGCGGAGTGCACCGGGACGCCGGCCAGCGGGAAGTTCTCCAAGGCGCGCAGGGTATGGACGCCCCACAGGACGTCCCCGGGGACCTCGCGCGCCCCGAGCGAGTCTTCTTCTCTGCGCTGGCCGGCCATGTTCCCTCGGTCGCCCAGCTCAGTGGTGGTGGAACACCATGGTCTGGACCTCGACGCCCTCGATGGCCTTGAGCTTCTTCACCAGGTCGTCGGTCTGGGCGTCGGTGCCCACCATCTCCAGGATGATCATCCCCGAGGGGCCGGCCTTGCCCCCGTTCAGGTCGGTGAGGCCCAGGCGCGTCTTGATGACCTCGCCGTGGTCGGTGAACACGTGCTGCACCTCGCCCGCGTGGCGGACCCGGTTGGTGACATGGACGCCGACGATCACGTGCTTGTCCTGCATGGTTCCCTCCTCTTTCGTGGGTGATGCGCTTCGCTCAACACAAGACGTCGTGCTTTCCGGTGCGGACCTTGTCCAGGAGCTTCAGGGAGACCGCCCGCTGCTTCTCCTCCATCGCCTCCAGCCGCTGTGCGATGAGCGCCTCCCCCACCCGCTTCGTCTCGGGCGAGGCGTAGTCGTTCAGGTACTCCTGGAACGTGGACAGCGCGTTGGGGTCGCAGTGCAGCTTGATCTCTCCGGGCTTGGCGAGGTCCATGAAGTCCTTGCCGGTTCGGCCCAGACGGTAGCAGGCGGTGCAGAAGGAGGGCACGTACCCCATCGAGGCCACGTCGCGCATCACCTCGTCGAGCGAGCGGTGGTCGCCCAGCGCGAACTGGGCGGACTCGAAGTCCTCCTTCTCCTGGTAGCCGCCGGGGTTGGTGCGGCTGCCCGCGGAGATCTGGCTCACGCCCAGCGCGAAGGTGGCGCGGCGCACGTCCGCGTTCTCACGGGTGGACATGATGATGCCGGTGTACGGCACGGCCAGGCGCAGGATGGCCACGATGCGCTTGAAGTCCTCGTCCGAGACCTGGTGCGGCGGGGCGTCGGCGAGCCCGCAGCCCACCGCCGGCTCGATGCGCGGCACGCTGATGGTGTGCGGCCCCACCCCGAAGCGCTGCTCGAGGTGGCGGATGTGCTGCATCATCGCCAGCAGGTCGAAGCGCCAGTCGTACAGGCCGAAGAGCACCCCGATGCCCACGTCGTTGATGCCGGCCTCCATGGCCCGGTCCATCACCGTCACGCGCCAGTCGTAGTCGCGCTTCTTCCCGCCCACGTGCATCTCGGCGTAGGTCTTGCGGTGGTAGGTCTCCTGGAAGAGCTGGTAGGTGCCGATCTTGGCGGCGAGGAGCTGCTTGAACTGCTCCACCTCGAGGGGCGCCACGTTGACGTTCACCCGGCGGATCTCGCCGTTGCCGCTCTTCACCCCGTAGATGGTGGCGATGGAGTCGATGACGTACTGGAAGCCCTGGCGGGGGTAGCTCTCGCCCGCCACCAGGAGGATGCGCTTGTGCCCCTGGTCCACCAGGCTCTTCACCTCGACCGCGAGTTCCTGCTGGTCGAGCGCACGGCGCTTCAGCTCGGTGTTGCGGGCGCGGAAGGCGCAGTACAGACAGTCGTTGCCGCACAGGTTGGAGATGTAGAGCGGCGCGAACATCACGATGCGCGGCCCGTAGATGGTCTCCTTCACCTTCTTCGCCGTGGCGAAGAGCTCTTCGGTGAGCTCGGGGCTCGCCCCGGCGGCCAGCACCGCGACGTCCTGCGCGTCGAGCCCCTTCATCAGCTTCGCCTTCGCCAGCACCTCCCGGAACCGGACCGGGTCCGCACGGGTGCTCTCCAGCGTCTGCGTGATGGCTGCTTCGTCGATGAACCGACCTTGGCCTGCCTCGTCCATGACCGACTGCCTCCGACCCCCGAAGTGCGTGCGACGGTGTAGCGCCGCCTGGGAAAAAAACAAGGGAGACTGTGGGGTTCGACCCACTCGTTCGGATGTTCCTGAACACATCCCTGCGAGCCAGCCGTTCGCCGCGTTTTTCACGAACCGGGGTCCAGGGCTTGACCCCCGATGGGTCGTTGGCTAAGAAGTCCCTCGTACTTCGAGCGTTTGCACACGTTGGAACGAATCACTTGGCGCTCGACCTGGGGCCTCACGACAACTCAAGCCTGCGAGGGTGGACCATGAAGGACGGCAAGTACCAGATCCTCTGCGTCGACGACGACTCCGACATCCTGACGACCATGAAGCTGGTCCTGGAGAAGAACGGCTACGAGATGATCGGGGCCTCGAGCGCCGAGGAGGGCTACAAGAAGTACCAGGAGGTCCGGCCCGACTTCGTCATCGTGGACTTGATGATGGAGCAGATCGACTCGGGGACGATGCTGGTCACCAAGATCAAGGCGCTGGGCAACAAGGCGCCGCTCTACATGCTCAGCAGCATGGGCGACGACCTGAACCAGACCACGAACGTCGGGAAGCTCGGGCTCGACGGCGTGTTCCAGAAGCCCATCGACCCGAAGACGCTGGTGGCGACGCTCAAGGCCAAGTTGAAGTAGGCAGTTGCCCGCCTGGTTCGGCGCCCGGGACACCGCACGGTGTGCCGGGCGCTGCCTTTGCGGGTGCTACACTGCGTCCCGATGGTTCCCGACCCTCCCGCACCGCCCCCAGCCGACTCCCCTGCTGCTCCACCCGGCGCTGCCGGCGCTCCCTCCGGCGTAGGCCCGTCGGACCCGGAGCGCGCCGCCCTCGAGCGCCTCAAGGCGGTGAAGGACTTCTTCATCCTCGTGCGCAAGGGCGTGAAGAACATGGGGATGTACGCCCACGACCCCAAGCGCTTCCCGACGTTCATCAAGCCGGCGGCGAACGCCTTGGGACCGCTGCTGGCCGGGGGGCTGGTGCCCCTCAACGTCGAGGCCGAGTCCTTCACCTTCCAGAAGGAGTCGGTCTGGTCCATCGAGGGCGGCGAGAACGTGCCCGGGCGCTTCTTCCGCGAGGGCGTGCGCCAGCTCGTGCTGCGGCCGGGGATGACCGAGGAGGAGC
>CAZAIE010000318.1:0-7525 GCA_964485035.1 uncultured Myxococcaceae bacterium
CGCGATCACAGGGCAAGATTGCCCTTGCGCATGCCTAGCACTGTCAAAGTCGGGCAGGACCAACGGCCAGAGACTACCAGTCACACGGACACAGAGCCTGTCCGGGTTTCTCCGGCCGGGCGCTGCGCTCTGTGATGGCGGCTGCGCGCGGCGCGTGCTGGCCTCGGAAGCGCGGCGGCACGGACTACAGCTTCTCGACTTCCTTGGGGGCGCCGCCAGGACGCTCGTATGTCAGTTGATAGCCAAGGGCGCCAGCCCACTCCAATCGGATCCGAAGCGCTCGCGACACGTTCCAGTGACACTCGTTCAGGTCCCCACTCCCATGCACCAAGCCGCAGGTGGGGGTGCCGTACTTGGTCGTCAGTCCGTCGCGAACCGCCAGGACGGTCGAGGCAGCCTCGGCCAGAACCTCTTGCACCTGGAGGGAGACGAGCCGCTTCTCGGAAAAGAAGAAGTCGACTCGCACCCGCGCCCCGTAGATCTGCTGGCTTGGCTCGTACCAGAAGCGCCTCTCGTCCTCCCTTGCAGCTTCAGTGAGGAACTCGCCCTTCCCAAGGTGATTCGCAACATCCCGTGGACCCATCCCCCAGCGGAATCTCCCCCAGCCGCTGTTGGCCCAGGAGGCGGATGCCGTCCCGGACAACTCCTCTGGTCGACGCCGGCGAGGTGCGTTCAGAGAACTTAGTAGAGCAAGGCGTGCTTCCGCTGCGCGGCCAAGGCCACAATGCTCAAAGCTGAGTTGTCTCCCCATCTGGAAGGCGCGAACGTCGCCAACGGACCACTCCGCCTTGTAGCCGGAGAGGCTCAGAGCAGGGGCCCCCAATTGCGCGGAAAGAGTCTTCCGAATCCCCGCAATCCAGGCCGCCTGGTCCTCGCCGCCAAGCAACGGAAACAGCGAGACTGAGTAGAGGCGGTCGTCGTGAAACGCAAAGAGGACGCAGACTGGGTAGCCGTATACGCGGCTGTTGGGGAACGAATAGGCTCCACGACAGGGACCAGCCGGCTCCAGAATTCCAGGCCCGGCGACGGGATCACCACCTCTACTCGCCAACTGGTCAACACTTGCCTTCGCCATGCCTGCTCGAAATCCGCCCCAAAGAACTGGCCCCGGATTCGTGACGGTGCCACCCGCCGCTTCGTCCAGAATTTCGAGGAGGTCGCCGCAGTGGTAGCCGCCGCGCCCTGGCGTCTCCCTCCCAGCGTCAGCGGAAGCAGGCGGTGGGGGCGAGGGCGCCTTCTCCGCGGGCGGCGTGCCGGCCAAGGCCGCGACCAGAAGCAGGAAGCACCAGGGCATCAGTATGGCCTCCTTTCCGCTATGCTGTCTGGGGCCGAAGCGACTCGTTGATTCGTTCGCGGAACAAAGTCCTCCCGCGCGTTCCGGGTTCACTTACTGTTGGTGCCTCCGCCGGGCGTTTCATAGTCAACCGCCCCCGCGATTCGACGTAAGCGGCGGGGCAGCCTCCGTAGCATTGCGCTTCACGACTTCCCGAAGAACATCGCGAACTCCGGTCCATGTCGCAAGCGCCATACGCGGCAAGAGGTCGTTCGCCCTGTGCTCCCTCCCGAAGAAGCGTCGGCGATTCCTGAATGTCTCGAGATTCCCCTCGGAATCTGTATCAGGCAGAAGCACCCACTTCTCGGTTACCCGTCCTGCTTGGATCCGATAGTAGACTTTGGGTGAGGGCTCCCACCCGCCTTGGTGAATCAACTCGTTGCGCAGGCCGATGAGCCACTTAAACGAAGGAAGAGATGGTGACACGGGCTCAAGCTCCGGCGCGCGCCCTTTGCCGTAGAGGAGGCCGCTGGAGCGCAACCTCGGATAGGACTGGAAGCTCTCGGGCAGCATCCGGACCTCTTCCGCTACCTTGGTGACCAAATCGAGCAAGGAGTACAACTTCACGACAGCACTCGTTAGCACCGAGAATACTCTGTTTGCGCTCCCGCCTGAAAGCCATCGCACAGTGTCTTCTCGTTGACTGGATGACTGATCGGGTCTCCGAAACATGGCGTCAACATCGAGACTAGCCAGGACCCTGAAGAAATCGATGAACTCGAGCTTGGTCTCCTGAGCACGATTCTGGAGAGACATGACCAGTGCGCGGCAATCCGCATGGTATAGGTAGCGGAGCAGCTTCTCGCGTGTGCAACGTGGACCGCCTAATGGCTCACTTCCCGAAAGGATCGGGCCTAGCCATTCTTGCAGGTGACTGCGAGAACAGGCGAGGTCGCTATCGTTGCCTGCATCAAGTACCCAGATTGGTAGAAAAGCCAGGCCATCATAATAGGGGTCTTCAGGTCGAAAGAGGCGGTTCTGCAGAATGCCGTGAACAGCCTGGCATTGGTCCTCGATCTCGTAGAGAACATCGTCGCCTGCGAAGACCGCCTCGTCGCCTCGCAGAACCGCGATGACGCCCCCACCCGGAGGGGAATGTCCTTCCGCCCACAACCCGTTTGTTGTGAGAATGCAGTGGGCGGCATCACCAGCACCAATCATGCCTCTCGCCTCCATCAACCAAGTCGGCAAGTAGAGACTGCTCGTCGTTGACTGAACAATGCGACTTTGATCCCAGGAACTCCTCTGTCGCTGTTGCCTACTCCTCGAACCCACCCCTCCGCTCTCTATCCGGCAATGGACCATCCGACCATGAGGCTGTCACGTACCCTACCCCACCCCCTGGGACTGAAACCGAAGCAACAGGGGAGACCACCATCTCGCGCCGCAACAGAGCGCAAATATCCCTGAGTTGCCGCCTGGGCTTTGCCTGTTTTGTGCTCTTCGCTTCGAACATGTGCCAGGTGATTCTGTCGGCACGACATTGCCCGAAGAGTCCGTCGAGTTCTCCAACCTCGGGTTTACCTTCCTCCTGAAACACAAGCACTTTTCCAAGGAACACAATCCACGGACCTGCATCGGCCGCGTCGTCCGACTGGATTCGCTTCATAGCCGCTTCGAGCAACCGATACTCCTCGGCTCGCACTTCATCAGCGACGACACTTCGAAGCTGAGCCAGAGCTGCTCGGATGGCCGCCGACGAGGATGCGGCTATTGCCGACACACCCCCGCGGCCTTGTAGCGCAACGGGTCGGATAGCGATGTGGTAGTCATCAATCAGCCCGCGCTCGAAAACCAGCTTGCCAAATCTTGCCACCGACCTCCAAAGGCGCACCTGCGAGTCCAGGGGGCGCCCCGGTTCGGCCGCCTGGTTCTTTTCCGTCAGATCCGCAAGGCGGCCAGCAATGTGTCGCACCAATCGAGTATCGATTGCGCTAGTCGAGTAAATAGTGCAAATGCCGACATTGTCGGCGGGAGGATAGGACAGGTAGAACGAAGCCGCACTCCACGCGTCCCCCGACCCCTTCCATTGTTCCACTTCTTTCACCCACCGTCCCTCGCACAACGGAATCTCCAGGGTCGCAAGCCGGATATAGTCCTCCACTCGATCCACGCCCGTGGGCCAATCGCCCGGCCGTCTATGCAATGCGTCCAGGCGCTCAGCCAAGCCCTCTCCGCGTTGGCGAGCCCCGTGCCACCACTGATGAAACTCTCGGAGGTGATTCAACACGGCGACTCCCGCCTGCTCGCCAGAGAACACGGTCTCGAAGTGATACTGATCGAGAGCATCCATCAAGCGGGTGGCAGGGTTTGCCTGGGGCTCAAAGGCCTCGTAAAGAACGCCATCTTGCTGCAGCACCTTCGCAAGCAACTCCTCGGCGTGGTCCGTGCTACTCGTCGTTTCAAGACCAACCCGACTGTGCAGCTCAAGATATGCGACTCGTCGAACGGTTGAGAAGAGACTCTTGAAACGCAACATCCGCGAACTGGACGTCGGTTCGAGGAATAGCCGCAGGGCTTGTACACACGTCGCCCGCGTGGGGTTCGCTGGTTCCATTCTGCCGAGCCGCGCGGCTGCAATTGCATGCGGGAACCTGTGGAGAGACTCGCTCTTCAAGATATCTGCTACACGTGCGCACAGTTCAGGCGGTACACCGGCAAGGAACCGTTCGTACTCAGCGGGATGCTGCATCAACTCGAACAACACCCCGCGCTCGGTCGCCACCGTTCCAAACAGTCGGCCCATGTTCAGCAGTACAGCCCACAACTGCAGCAATTCGAGCCCAGTCAGCGCCTTCCCGCAGTGCTCGAGCATGAGCTCGCTTGGGTGGTTGACGCTTCCGAGCCCAATGCTCGGGTACCGCTGCTTGCATCGAAGGAGCAACTCGAATTGCAGGAGCAGGTAGTCCAAACGACTGACCTGAACCTCGAATAGAGGCGCTAGGCTTCCGAAGTGCGGAAGGTCCCGGAGTTGGTCTGTTACCTCAGGATTGGCCCGAAGGAAATCGGCCGCAAACCCCTTCGCCGACCCAAGATCAGTTGCCACTCCCTGTCTGACACGTCCCCACTGGGCAACCTGCTTCGCCGCACGTTCCCGGGCCTCTCCTTGCTCGGTGGAAGCAAGCACAGCAAGGTTTCCGAGAAGGGTTCGGTTCCGGTACGCCTTTCCAATCAACTCGAACAACCTGACCATTCAAGCTCCGGGGTGCGCTTGTGCGCCCATCACTGAGGCTTTGCCAGAACAAATCCAGCTTGGTCCAAGCCTGCTCCAGCAGCCAGAGAGTATCAGTCACACGGACACGGCACCTGTCCGGGCTTTTCCTGCCCCAGTTGCCTCCGTGCTCGGACCCGCCTCACCCCAGCGGCACGTTCCCCCTCCGCCGCTCATCCGCCTCCCGCACGCGCCCGGCCTCCTCCTCGGCCTTCGCGTACTCCTCTATCGCGCGCCGCATCCGCTCCCGGTTCGCGTTGTTCTGCGAGTCCTGTCGAATCGCCCGCTGGGCGGCCTGCATCTCCTGCTCGACCTCCATCAGCCTCTGCGCTGCGCGCCGTTTGATCGCCCACCAGGTCTCCTCATCGAGCTGCAGCTCTCCCAGCACGGTCTCGGCCATCGTCTTCCCCCTTCTCCTACGTTGGACTCCCTTCGCGCGGTCCCTGGAGCTTCAGCTTGTTCATCCGCGAGTACACCGCGCTCTTGGACAGCATCAGCATCTGGCCGACCTTCCCCGGCCGGCCCTCTGCCGCCTTCCAGGCCTTGAGGAAAACCTCGTCGTCGATGGCGGACATCGACTTCCCCTTGATGCAGACCCACTCCAGGTCGTCCTCGGCCCGCGGCTGCCCCTTCGGCTCCGGCGGCCGCACGACCATGGGCTGGAACTGCAGGTCGGCCGCGTCCAGCACCGCCGAGCGCTCCCGCCGGAGCATCGAGGCGTGCATCAGGTTGCGCAGCTCGCGGATGTTCCCCGGCCACGGGTGGGCGAGCAGCGCCGCCTCGGCCTCCGGCGAGAGGGCCACCTCCATCCCGGGCGGCTTGTGCAGCTCGAAGAAGTGCCGGACCAGCTCCCGCAGGTCCTCCCCGCGCGCCCGGAGCGGGGCCAGCGTCAGCCGCAGCACGCAGAGCCGGTAGTACAGGTCCTCGCGGAAGGCCCGGCGGCTCACCATCTCCGCCAGGTCGCGGTTGGTGGCCACCACCAGCCGCGTGTCCACCTTCACCGGCTCGCGCCCTCCCACCCTCACCACGTCGCCGTACTCCACCGCGCGCAGGAGCTTCGCCTGCAGCTCCAGCGACAGCTCCCCCACCTCGTCGAGGAAGAGCGTCCCGCCGTGGGCCTGCTCGAACGCGCCCGGGTGCTGGTGGTCGGCGCCGGTGAACGCGCCCTTCTCGTGCCCGAACAGCTCGCTCTCCGCGAGTGTGGGCGAGAGCGCCGAGCAGTTCCGTGTCACGAAGGGCCCGCCGGCCCGCAGGCTGCGCCGGTGGATGGCCTGGGCCACTAGCTCCTTCCCGGTCCCGGACTCCCCGAAGACCGCGACCGGCGCCGGTGAGCGACCACACAGGACGATCTCCCGCTGCAGGTTCCGCATGACCCCGGAGTTGCCCACCATGCCTTCGAACACCGACTGGGCGTCGTCCTCGGCCTCGGGTAGCACCGTGACCTCGGTCTCGCCGAGCTTCAGCGACGTGCCGAGCGCCACCTCGGCCTCGTAGATGCGCGTCACTCCGGAGAAGGTCCCGTTCCGGGAGGACAGGTCGCAGACGAGCACTCCCGTGGGGGTTCGCCGAAGCCGGAGGTGGGACGCAGAGACGAACGGGTCGTCCAAGGGGATGGAGGCGTCGGGGCCCGTGCCGAGCACCACCTCCTCCTTCCACGGGACCACCTTCCGGTCGCCCCGGAAGCAGACCTCGAGGCGCAGCGAGTCCCCTCGCACACGAGCCGGCGAGCGGCGCTGCGTGGCGGTGTTGTGCTCCTGCGCCTCAGGCCGGACGGAGGACTCGGGGTGGAAGACCGCGCGCCACGGTCCGAGCTGCAGGTCCATGCCGTCGCCCAGCTCGGCCTCGGTCACGCGCTGGGCTCGGACGTCGGTGCCCTGACCCGAGAGGTCCGTGAGCCACCACCGGCCCGCGCGCGACTCGATGGCGCACTGCCTGGGCGCGACCGCGGGGTCTGGGACCAGGATGTCTGCGTCGGAGCCGCTGCCCACGACCAGGCGCCCCTCGATGCGGACGCACATGAGCAGTTCGCTACGCCGGAAGAACAAGAGCTCGGCCATGAAGGCTCCCCCCAAGCTAATGCACCCGCTCGGGGAGTATGGCGCGTCTCACGGACTGATCAATTTTGCCGCCGGGGACCTCGAGACCCGAGGGACCTGAGGTGGAGCAAGGCTGGGAGGCCCCCAAGATCCACCCGTTTATGATCGATCATAGCCTGGAGGATCTTGAGATCCGCCGAGGCCATTCTGGGGGTCGGGACTGCGGGTCTTGGGGTCTCTCCAGAGCTGAAAATGCGTGGGCGCGAGGGCTTCGAACCCCTCGGGCGCAAGGTCCCGAGTTCACCCGGAGGATCTTGAAGTCCAGACTGCATTGATCGAGGTCAACGCGGCGGATCTTGGGGTTCGCCGGTGTCCTGATTGAGGATAACCGGAGGATCTCAAGATCCTCTCCCTGTATGAACAAACAACAGGGTGTCGAATCTCAAGATCCGTCGCTGTCCTGTTTCAGGATAACCGGGAGGATCTTGGGGTCCGCCGGGGCGTGATCGACCTCAAGGGTCGCGGATCTTGAGGTCCGGCAGGGAGAGATCGAGCTCAACCGCGTGGACTTCGAGGTTCGCGGAGTTGAGGTCGAAGCGCTACTCGCGCACCGAGAGCACCAACGACGCACCCGACACAGCAGCCGAAGCCACGAGACGAGACGGAGCTGCCGGCCTCCGCGCCGGGTCGGTCGTGCGGGCGGTCGTGCGTGCGTGCGTGGGAGCCAGCCGAGCAAGTCGAGCAACAACCAGACGGAGCTGCCGGCCTCCGCGCCGGCCTCCGCGCCGGGTCGGTCGTGCGGGCGTTCGTGGGAGTCGCGCGATGGGCGGGCGTTGCGCGGATCTGCTCGCCGGGACACCCCGGACGGGGCGTGCTGACGGCTGCTGGCCCATCGGGCCGGCACTCACAGTCGGTGCTGCTCCGCCAACCCACCTTTATATAGGT
>CAZAIE010000319.1:0-7491 GCA_964485035.1 uncultured Myxococcaceae bacterium
CGAACCCAGTGGACCGGATGCGCCTGGAGCCGCGGGCCAAGGCCTACGCGCGGCGCTTCGACGTGGTGCTGCGGCTCGAGGCTCAGATGCAGGCCCTGGCGCACTGAGCGACCTTGCGCTTCGTCAGCGATCAGGCCCCGCAGGCGCCGGCCCCCCGGCCGGCACCTGCCACCGCGCTCTGACCGCTACTGCTTCCCGGTCCCGCGGACCATGGTCTTCATCGCCTTGCCGGCCTTCATGGCGTGGCGGTTCGCGGAGGTCCCGAGCTGGAAGGCCTCGTCGCCGAAGACGGAGTCGAAGTCGTTGCTCAGGGCCTGCAGCGCCGGCTTGTTCAGCTTCATCGCCTGCTTCTGCGTCACGCCCTTGGCCTGCATCGCCACCTCGCGGGCCTGCTCGGTGCGCCCGGCCTGGAGCAGCTCGGCGGCCTGGGTCATCGCCTGCGCGCTCTGCATCCGCACCACCTCCGCCAGCGCGTCGCGGTCCTGGGACTCCTCCACGCGCTGGGCCGAGGCGACCACCTCGACAGCGACGGGCGGGGCCACCGCCACCTGCCGTGAGCGATCGCGCAGGAGGTCCACGTAGTCCACCGACCCCTCGGCGATGGCCAGACGACCCTCCACGTCGGCAGGGGCCTCGACGCGCAGCACCACCTGGAAGGCGGCGCCCGCGTGCAGGTCGGGCAGCGCGACGGTGACGGCGCCCCCGGGCTTCCGGGTGAACGGGTAGCCGTAGACCTCGGTCACGTTGATGCGCGCAGCGGGCTGCAGGGTCAGGGTCACCGCGCGGGCGGCTGCGGTCGCGGAGTGGTCCAGCTCGCGCCGGAACACCTCGGCCAGCCCCGCCTCGTCGCGCAGGTAGGTGTAGCTCCCGGCGGCGACCTCGGCGAGCTGCTCCATGAGGTCGTGGTTGAAGTCGAGCCCGATGCCCACCGAGGACACCGCGGCGCCGGTCTGCTGCCGGATGGTCCGGGCGAGGTTCGTGAGGCCGGGGAGGCTCGAGTCGCCCACGTTGGCGATGCCGTCCGAGAGCAGCACGATGCGGTCCACCGAGCCCTCGGACTTCCCGCGGGCGATCTCCTGGCGCGCGAGCTGGAGCCCTCCTTCGAGGTTGGTGCTGCCGCGCTGCTGGATGGCCCGGATGGCGTCGAGGACCGACGGCTTGTTCGCCGCGGTCGCCAGCGTCGAGGCAACCTGCACCTCGGCGAAGGTGTCGTAGACCACCACCGCGACGCGGTCGGTCACGGCGAGCCGCTCCACCAGTCCCAGGGCGGCTTGCTTGGCCTGCTCGAGCTTCGTCCCGCCCATCGACCCGGAGCGGTCGAGCACGAGCACGAAGTTCAGCGGCGAGCGGGTGCCAGCGGCGGCGTCCTTCGCGGTGACGACGTAGCGCACGAAGCCCTCGCGCGTCCCGCCGACCAGCATTGCCGAGTGGGCCGCCGCCGCGGTCACCGTGAGCGTGTCGCTGAGTGGCGGGGCGGCCTGGGCGCGGGCCGGGCTCGCCCGTGGCGCGAGGGTCACCAGCGCGGCGACCACCGCCAGCAATCCAGCGCCCGAGAGAATCGCTGCGGTCTTCTTCTGTGGGGTCATGGCGTGTTTCCTCCTGCGCCATGACCTGTGCAAGCAGGCGGCCACCCGTCCCTCGGGCGGGGACCCGGACTCACGTCGTCAAGCTGGTTTCCAGAACGTCAACCGACGTTGCGGCGGGGTCCGTCTACAGACACGCGGCCTGGTAGCCGATCAAGACCTGGCTGGTCACCGGCGGGAGTCCCGCCGCCGTGAAGTCCACCGCGTTGGCCGCGGCGTCATAGAGCCAGTAGGTCGTCCCCGGGATGGAGGAAGGGAGGGCCACGCCGTTCACGGTCACGGTCACTGAGCCGGCGACCGGGACCGAGCCGAGCCGGTAGCGGGTGCGGTACCCGAAGACCGCCTTCCCGAGCTGGCCCATGGCGGCGGTCCAGTCGGTGGAGCAGATGTCCACCGTCGTCCCGCCCGTGGCCGCCACCAGCTCCTCCACCCGCGTGTTGCCGTCGGGGTCGTCGGTGTAGCAGCCCCCGGGCACCGGCTTGTGCGGGATGACCGCGTGGAACGCGAAGGTGTTGCCGGGGCGCAGCGAGAGGAAGTGTGCCTGGTAGGCCTCGAGGGGGAAGAGGTCCTGGTCGGACGCGTCCGAGACCACCACCACCGAGAGCGCCGCGTCGGGCCGCGGGAACCCGGCGCTGCAGCCGGCCTGGGCCTCGGGCCCGAAGGTGAGGAACGCCGGGCGGATCAGCATCTCGGTGTAGTTCCCGCTGGTGCCGACCTGCACGTTCTGGGCGAACACCGTGGCGCCGTTGGGCGTGGTCGGCGTGAGGACCTTCGGGTTGCCCGGGGCGGCGAAGAGGCAGCCGTTCCTGTCGTCGGGGGTGTTGGAGACGACGTTCCCGTGCTCGATGTCGACGCCGGTGGTGGTCACGGCGATGCGGTAGTCGAGCGCTTGCGAGGTGGCGTAGTTGATGAATCCCGCGAACGCCGTGCCCAGGGCGGTCTGCTTGTCGGACATGGAGCCGGAGTCGTCCACCACGAAGAGCACGTCGACCTTCGTGGGCCGCACCCAGGTCTCGGTGCGCTGGGTCGCTGCCACGCCCTCTCCCTGGAGCGGGATCAGCACGGGATCCGTCGCGGCCGAGGTGTTGACCTGCAGCGCGCCGACGTCGGCTCCGAGGTCGCCAGGCTGGTAGGCCACGCGGACGGTGGACCGGCTGAAGCCGGCCAGGGTCAGCGGGAGCGTCGGCGCCACGGGCAGGCGCAGGTCGGAGCCCGTGGTCTGCAGCGTGATGTTGGAGACGAGCAGCGCCGTGCTGCAGTCGTTCGAGAGGGTCAGGGTGCGCTCGGCGGCCTTGCAGCCCTGCTGCGTGGGGCCGAAGTCGAGGCGGTCGGGGACCACGGTGAGGCAGGTGATCGCCGCGCGGCCGGTCAGCGGTACCAGCGCTTGCGGCGCCGTGAGGGACGACGTCCGGACGTCGAGCTGTCCCGCGGGGGTGCCGGCGGCGACCGGCGCGAAGCGCACCGGGACCACCAGCGACTGGCCGGCGGGGAGCGCCTGCGACTGCGGCCCGTTCACCAGCGTGAAGGCGGGGTCGGTCCCCGGCGCGAGGGACAGCGTGACCTGGCAGGAGTCGGCGCCGGTGTTGCGCACCACCGAGGCCAGGGTCACCACCCGCCCGGGCTCGACCAGGCCGAAGGCGAGCTGCGGCGGCTCGACCACGTAGGCGCAGGGGGGCATCACCTGGGCACTGGCGGTGAGCTGCACGTCCATCGCCTGGGCGCCGGGGTCGTTGGTGTACAGCCTCAAGGTCGCGGTCTTGGTGCCAGCGGACGTCGGAGCGAGCTTCACCTCCACGCGGCCGGTCTGGCCAGCGGGGAGGCCAGCCGCGGGGAAGCCCGGCGAGGGCCAGGTGAGCGTGAACTCAGGCGAGGCGTTGAGCAGCTCGGGCGGCTTGGTCGACCAGCAGGCCCCGGCGATGCAGCGGGCGCTCGCGCAGTCTGCCGCCACCGCGCAGATCGTCCCTGCGGGGTCGGGCGAGAGGAGCTGGAGGTTGTCGTCGGTCTCCCCGGCGATGTCGGTGCCCACGTTCTTCAGCGGTACCTGCGCGGTGAGTGTCCCGCCCACCGGCACGATGCCCAGGTCGACGACGGGCGCGGCGTCGAGGAGCGGGCCTGCGCCCACGCCCCGCAGGGCGACCTGTCCCGACGGCGTCGCGACGTCGGTGGAGGTGAAGGCCAGCTTGCCGGAGAAGAGACCCATGACCCCAGGCTGGAAGCCCAGCGTCAGCCGGGCCGAGCCGCTGTTCTTGGGCACCAGGAGGTTCGCCACCGGCCCCTTCTGGACGAACGACGGTCCCTTGGGGTCCTGGGTGAGGGCGAAGGCGCCCACGGTGACGTCCTGATCGCCGTGGTTCACGAAGGTGACCGCGCCCTCGCGCGCCTCTCCCGGGGCCACGTACCCGAAGTCGAGCTGGCACGCCCACTGGTTCCCCACCTTGATCCGCGGGAAGCACTCGAGCGTCGCGTCCACGCCGCGGGCGGTGATGGGCAGGGTGGCCAGGGCGCAGGCGTTGGGGACGCCGAACGAGAGCTGGGCGGCGAGTGCCCCCAGCCGCGGCGCGGTTACCGAGACCAGGAGCGAGAGCGTCTCGCCGGGGTTCACGGTGTACAGCCCGGGCTGCAGGCCGGTGAGGGAGAAGGCGGCCACGTCGGGACCAGAGAGGTTGCCCACCGTCACCGACCACGGCTGGGGCGAGGTGTTGCGCAGCGCGAGGGGCTTGGTCGCCTTGACCCCCACCGGGACCGCGCCGAAGTCGAGCGCGCGGGGAGCGTTGCACTCGGCGGGCATCGAGGCGTCGGGGCCGGGGGCGGCGGCGTCCGGCGCCACCGAGGCGTCGGAGGGCTGCGCCGTCCCGGTGTCGGCCGCGGGGACGGACGCGTCTGCGGGCGGCTGCGTGCCAGTGTCGCCCTCGGGGAGCGTGGCGTCGCCGAACAGCCCGGAGTCCTGGACCGGTGTGCCGGCGTCGGGGCGGGGCGGGGAGCCGGTGTCGGCGCGCAGGCAGAAGACGAAGAGCTGGCAGTCCGGGTCGTCGCAGTCCGAGTCCCCGTCCCGGTCGTTGTCCAGCCCGTCCTGGCACAGGGCCGCGGTGTCCTCGGGGATCGAGGCGGCAGCCGCGTCGGGACCTGGCGCCGCGGCGTCCACGACCGGGGGAATCTCGACGGGTTCGCTGCAGGCGACGAGCGAGGTCAGGAGCGTGGCGGCGAGCAGTCGGCGCATGGGCATTCCTCAGGGATGGCTGTGCTGGTCGGTTCCCCGCCGAAGGCCAGGCTGGGGAAGGCTGCTGCCATTGTCCGGGTCGGGGTGGTGAAGTTGCCTACATTGGGCTCCTTGGATTGCCCGATTAGGCCCGGAACACGGAGCATGGTGCCAGGCTTCGCAGGAATCGCCCTGTTTGGGGGTCATCGGAGGTGGCGGCAGTGCCAGGCTCTTCCCATGCGGGGGATGAGGGGATAGACCCCACAAAAAGGGGATCTGCTGTTCGTGCCAGGAATCACGATTTGCTTGGGCTTGGCTCGCGTCTCGACGCACCTGGAGTGAGGGAAGGAATCGCGGGATGAAGAACACCGCTCGCAGCGGGCGGGCTATGGTCGAGGCCATCGACTCGGGAGGGAACGGTGCGCAATGTCCTGTGGCTGTTCGCAGTGGCCGTCCTCGCGAGTGGGTGCGGGCTGAAGACCGGCTCGGACCCCATCGGTGACCCACCGCCGCTTCCCAGGGTGGCCCTCTCCGGACCCCGCCTGCGCATCGTCGCCCTGAACGAGCGCGTGACCATCGACGCTGCCCTCACCGATCCCGAGGGCAAGCCGGTCGATCCCTACTCAGTGCAATGGGTGAAGCCCACCTCCGCGACCTGCCTCTCGCCTCCCGGCGCCTGGACCGAGGAGCACCCCGAGCCCGGTCGCTACACCTTGACCTTCACGACCCACGCTCCCGACCGGCGGGGGCTGACGTGTGGCGTCCTCCTGCGTGTCAAGCAGTGCGCCGGCCGGCCGGGCGAGCCGGAGGTGGACTGCGACCAGGCCGAACACGGGCCGGTCGTGCTCGTCTTCCCCCACGCCCCTCCGCTCTCGGTGCACCCGCTGCGCACGACCTTGACCCTGAAGGTGGGCGAGACGCGGTCGGTCGCGGCGCTCGGCCTCGGGTTGCCCATGCCCGACGCCGCCGGCCCGGTGTCCATCCCCGCGGACCGCCCGGTCACGGTGACCAGCAGCGGTCCCGCCGTCGTCGAGGTGCTCGACCCGGCGGGAAGGGTTCGCGCGGTCGCGCCAGGGACGGCGACGCTGGACCTCCGGTGCGGGGAGGCCAACGCGATGGTCGAGGTCGTCGTCGAGGCCGGTGCGCCAGGTCCGATGCCCGTCGCCACGCAGAGCTCGCTCGTCCTCGACCTGCCCGAGTTCCTGCGGCAGTCGTCCGACCCGCTCTTGGACGACCGGTTCGCGCTGGGGCCCGACGGCCCGGTGGCGCTGCTGAAGGTGCAGCAGGCCGTCGGCCGCATCCTGTTCGACGCGCTGGTCCTCGCGCAGTGGACCGGCTCGGGGTTCGGGCTGGAGTTCGTGGGGCCTCCTTGGGAGACGCACACCGCTGGCAGGGTGGCGATCGACGAGAGCGGTCGCCTCTGGGTGCTGGCCTTCGAGGAGCGGCGCGGCCGCCACGTGCTCTACCACCGGGCCGCGACCGGCGGCCCTTCGGACTGGAAGGAGCTGGTGCTGCCGCGCCGGTTCGACCTCTCGCAGCCCGAGGCCCAGGAACCGCTGCGCACCCTGGACCACTTCGGCCGCATCGACGAGCACACCGCGCTGGTGCCAGCGCCGGGCGGAGGGGTCTGGGTGCTCTGGGAGCGCTGGGAGGATCGCAACGATTGCTCGTGGGTGGTGCGGCTGGGGCGGGTGACGGCCGAGGGCCTGGGGAGCGTCGAGGACGTCGAGGCGGGGACCCTCGACACGTCTCTCGGCGCCGGGATGTCGTGCGAGGCCTGGGCGCGCAAGACCCTGAGGCTGGCCTCGCGGTTCGACCTGGTCCTCCCCAAGGACAAGTCCGCCTGGCCGAACGTGCTGCGCAGTTCTTCGAGGGCGAAGTCCGGGGCCGCCGTCTGGGTGCAGGTGTTCCAGCGGGGAGAAGGGAAATGGACCGCGACTCAGGTGGAGCCGGGGTGGGGGACGACGGGAGGGACCACGACCGACCCCCTGGACACCGCGACCGAGGTCGCCGCGGTGCGTCCCCAGGGCGCGGGGGAGTGGCTGTTCCACGGCGGTTCGATGGCCGGTCCTCTCTCCGAGGAGCACTGCGTGAGCGTGTTCCCCGACCCGCTGAGTCGCCCGAAGGCCTGCGCCACGTGGATCACCGAGGGCGGGCCGACGGGGCTCTTCGGCGCGCGCGCCGGCCCGAGCCTCTACGTGGGCGCGTCGTACGGCGTGCCGCTGCTGCGCCTGGACGCCCGCGGCGCCTGGGCGATCGACGACGTGTCCCCCTGGTTCGGCGCCGACGGGCAGGACTTCGAGGAGCTGTCCGGGCGGCGGCTCTACGGCGTCGCGGCCTCTGCCGATCGGCTCTACCTCGCGCACGGCACCGGCTACGGGACGCTGTCGGGGACGGGCCTGCGGGTGGTGTCGGTGCCGGTGCCCCAGCCTGCGCGCGCGGACTCGCCCGAGGGCGAGGGCGTGCGTCCGTGGACGCAGCCGATCTCTCCGGTGGTGAAGCAGGCGCCGGCCGTCACCGACGAGGGGGTCCGCTTCGTCGCCTTCGACCAACGCCCGCAGGTGCTCGAGGTCGCGGGGCTCCTGCGCTCGGACGGTCCCGGCAAGCCCTGGCGCCAAGTGATGGGGACGGGGATGGGGCCGACTGGGGCGGTGAGGGTCCCCAGCGCCATCGCCTCGGCGGGCGGGGCGCTCTTCGGGCTGGTGGACGGCA
>CAZAIE010000320.1:0-5606 GCA_964485035.1 uncultured Myxococcaceae bacterium
CGGCGGTGGAGAAGCCGGCGTACTGCCGCATGGTCCAGAAGCGGCCGCGGTACATCGTGGGCTGCACGCCGCGGGTGTAGGGGAACTGGCCGGGGAAGCCGAGCTTGTCGAGGTAGTCCTGGTCGATCTGCGCGGGCAGGGCCACGCGCTCGGCGGGGAGGCCGGAGCCGGTCTTCAGCTCGGGCGCGCGCTCGGGGGACTTGTCGAGCGCCTTCTTGAGGACCTTGTCTTCCCACTCGACCTGGGCCGGATGCTTGCTCATCGGATCTCCTTGGAAGGGGAATGCGGGTTCGGGGTCTGCAGGCCCACGGACTCGAGGAGCTCGCGGGCGGCCTGCCGCGGGTCGCCCAGCGGCTTGCCATGGGACTCGAGGACTTCACGCAGGCGGGGGCGCAGCATCTCCACCGCCCAGTCGAGGATCTCGGCGCGGCGGCAGCGCAGCCGGCGGTCGCGCAGCCCGGCGTTTCGGGCTTCGCGGTGCGTCTCGTCGATGGCCGCGGCCAGCTCGGCGACGCCGGCGCCGTCGGCGGCGCAGGTGCGGCAGAGGCGGCGGTTGCGCTCGCGCGCGACCGGCTCCATGTCCATCGCCAGCGCCTCGGCGTCGGGCCGGTCCGCCTTGTTCACCACCAGCACGTCGGCCAGCTCCACCAGGCCCGCCTTCATGGCCTGGATGTCGTCGCCGAGCCCGGGGGCCATCACCAGCACGGTGAGGTCGGTGAGGCGCACCACGTCGATCTCCGCCTGGCCCACGCCCACCGTCTCGACGATGACCGGGTCGCAGCCGGAGGCGGCGAGGATGCGCACCGCGGCGCCGGCCGCCGCGCACAGCCCGCCGATGCGGCCGCGCGTGGCCATGGAGCGGATGACCACGTTGGGGTCCAGCGCGTGGTGCATCATGCGCACGCGGTCGCCGAGGATGGCGCCGCCGGAGATGGGCGAGGAGGGGTCGATGGCGATGACGCCGACCCGCCGGTCCTTGCCGCGGTAGTGAGCGATGAGCTTCTGGGTGAGCGTGGACTTGCCCGCGCCGCCCGGGCCGGTGATGCCCAGGGTGGTCTGGTCGAGCGACGCCTCCTCCAGCAGGCCGAGGAGCGGCCCCGCGTTGGGGTGCCCGTCCTCGACCAGGGAGATGGCGCGCGCGATGGAGCGCGGGTCCTGCGCCTTGATGCCCGCCAGGAGCTTGTCGGGAGAGTGCTTCACGCGCGGTGGGTCTTGTGCTCCCCCACCGCGCTCTGGAAGGCGGCGAGGATCTCGTTGAGCGGCGTGCCCGGGGTGAAGACCGCGCGGACGCCCTTGGCCTTGAGCCCGGGGATGTCCTCGTCGGGGATGACCCCGCCGCCGATGACCGGGATGTCGCCCGCACCGGCCTTCTTCAGCGCGTCGATGACCGCCGGGAAGAGCTCGTTGTGCGCGCCGGAGAGCAGCGACAGCCCGACCGCGTCCACGTCCTCCTGGACGGCGGCCGCGGCGATCTCCTCGGCGGTGCGGCGGATGCCGGTGTAGATGACCTCAAACCCCGCGTCGCGCAGCGCGCGGGAGATGAACTTGGCGCCTCGGTCGTGGCCGTCGAGCCCGGGCTTGCCGATGAGGACGCGCCCCTGCGGGTGCTGGTTCATACGTGCCTCTCGTGGTGGGTGTGGCGGGAGGAGCAGCCGGCGGGCAGACGCCGGGCCACGTGGAGTCTCCACGCCGTCCCCTGCGCTTTGCCCAGACGCCTCATGGACCGGCCTTCTCCACCCCTGGATGCGTGCCGGGTCGCCGCCAAGCCTGCGCGGAACGCCGGTTCGCGGAAAGCCGAAACAGGCTCTTGCACCTGTTGTGAGGAGTCAACTTCGAGGGGGCGGCGGTGAGGGCGCGTCTTGCAAGTGCCCTGAATTGCTTGGATAACCTTGGTTGTTTGCCCCCGGCCGCGGCACGCGGGGGAGGGGTAGCGACCCCGCCGGTGAGGCAGGGTATTACCTGCCGTCATGGATGAAGAAGGAGCAGTGATGGCGGCGGGGAGTAGAGTGGGCGGCTTCGCACGGAGGAAGGCCATGGCTGATCGTCTCGCGGTGTACGCCGGCAGCTTCGACCCGCCGACCACCGGCCACCTGTGGATGATCAAGCAGGGGTCGGCCATCTTCGACCGGCTGCACGTGGCGCTGGGCGTGAACCCCGAGAAGCGCAGCCTCTTCAGCGTCGACGAGCGCCTGGAGATGCTGCGCGAGAGCACGCGCGAGTTCCCGAACGTCACCGTGCACGCCTTCACGAACCAGTTTCTGGTGCGCTACGCCGAGGCGGTGGGGGCTCGCTTCGTGCTGCGCGGCATCCGCAGCACCACCGACTTCGAGTACGAGCGGGCGATGCGCAACATCAACGGCGACCACGCACCAGAGGTTTCTACGGTGTTCCTCATGCCGCCGCGGGACATCGCCGAGGTCAGCTCCAGCTTCGTGAAGGGGCTCATCGGTCCCGAGGGCTGGGAGGAGCTGGTGCGGCAGTATGTCGCCCCGCAGGTGTTCGAGCGCATCGTGCGGAGCCGGCGTGCCGGGGCTTGAGCCCGACGGCCGCTGGCTGCGGCTCTGGACGGACCTGGGTGCGAGGGGTGACGCGCGCGAGGCGTGGACCGAGCTCCTGGCGCGCTATGCGGAGCCCGCGCGCCGCTACCACACGCTGGAGCACGTGCGGGAGTGCCTCGAGCTGCTTGGGACCTGTCGCGAGCTCGCCAGCGATCTGCCGGCGGTCGAGGCGGCGCTCTGGTACCACGACGTGGTCTACGACCCTCGGGGTTCGGGCAATGAGGAGGCCAGCGCGGTGCTCGCCCGCGAGCGGCTGGGGGCGGCCGGTGTCGACGACGCGCGCGTGCAGACGGTCGCGCGGCTGATCCTCGCGACGCGCCACGCCGCCGGGCCGCAGGACCCCGACGAGGCGCTGGTGGTGGACCTCGACCTCGCGATCCTCGGTGCGGACCGCGAGCGCTTCGACCGGTACGAGCGGGCGATCCGCGACGAGTACGCGTTCGTCCCCGAGGACGTCTTCAGGGCGGCGCGCGCCCACGTGCTGCAGGGCTTCCTGGACCGCGAGGCGCTCTACGCGACGCGGCACTGGCGGGAGCGGCTCGAGGAGCGCGCGCGGGCGAACCTCGCGACGAGCCTCGCCGCGCTGGGCGCAGTCTGACGCGGCTGTCCTGCTTTCTCACCCCCAGTGCGAAACGCAGCGCATGGGTCGTGTCGTTGGCGGTCTTGCTGGTGTGTCGTGCCGCGGGGGCGCAGTCGGCGCAGGTCGAGCCTTCGGTGCCGGTGACGCTCCAGGCTCCAGTGGTGGCCGACGGGCTGCAGTTCGGGCTGGGGCTGGTGGACCGCACCTTCCCGCTCGCGGGCCAGCTCAACCTCACCACCCCGGTACAGGTGGGCTACCACTGGGATCGCCTCTCGGTGCTGCTCGGCTTCTACCTCGCGTACGGAGGCGTCGGGAGCTCCAGCAACCCGGCGAACGGCGCCGCCTACTCGAGCTTCAACGGCATCTCCGGCTTCCAGCTCGCGCCGGCGGTGCGCTACTACTTCCGCGACCTGCGGCCCGGGAAGCTCGCTCCGTACCTCCAGGCCGAGTTCGACTGGGTCTTCTACTTCACGCACCACTCGCAGGAGCCCGAGTCCACCGCGCCGCCCTCGCAGGCGAGCACCACGCCCATCATCCTGGGCGCCGCGCTCAGCGCCGGGACCGAGTACCTCTTCTCCGAGAACTTCGGCCTCAGCGCGGACGTCACCCTGCGCTACCTGCACGCCGCGGTGAAGACCTCGTACCCCGACTCCAGCTCGTACACGACCTCGGCGGACATCCTCGCCGTCGGCGGGACCGCGGGCGTGGTCGTCCACTTCTAGCCAGGCGGTCAGGCCCTCGCGGCGGGAGCGCCGGGCCCAGCGCCCGGCCGCGCGACCTCGGCGGCGCTCGGGAGGGGCACGACCCCGGCCCGGGCCGCCGCCTCGCGCCGCGCCAGCGCCGCGGTGCCAGAGAGCAGCGCGCGACCCACCGACGCCGCGTCGCGGTGCTCGGGCTTCTCGAGGTCCGTGCCCCGGGTCCAGCGGTTGAAGGCGCCGATCGCCGGGCCACACCAGATCTGGTAGTCCCAGCGCCGCGCCTCGTCCCCCTTCGACGCCCAGCGCGAGGCCATGCCCAGGTACCAGCGGAAGCAGAGCGCCATGCGGGCCTTCCCGTCGCGCCGGCCCTCCTCGGCCTTGGCGGGGTCGCGGCTCTCCCAGTAGCGCTCGGTGTCGGTCCACACCTCGGCGAACGGCCGCCCCAGGATCTGCTTCTCGACCTTCTCGCGCTCGGCGGCGGGGATGGCCTCGAAGTCGGGGTGCAGCTTGTAGAGGTCGTAGAGCTTCTGCGCCCGCTGCGCGTAGAGCGAGCCGCGCTTGAGCACCTGCACGCGCGCGCCCAGCTCGAACATGTCGGGCGCGGGGGCCATGGCCACGTCGGCCATGTCCGCCTCGGCGAGCAGCTGCTTCACCAGCGGCGAGGTCCCGGCCTCGAGGCACGCCTGGTTGATGGTGCCGGTCATCAGGTAGTCCGCGCCCAGGGCGAAGGCCGCGTGCGCCGCGGAGGGCTCGCCGATGCCGCCGGCGGCGCCGACGCGGATGGAGACACCGCGCGCTGCGTACCCGTGGGCCGCGAACGCGCGCGCGCGCTCCTGCAGCACGAGCGGGAGCAGCACCGGGAGCGGCCGCTGGTCGGTGTGGCCGCCGCTGTCTGCCTCGGCGGTGACGTCCTCGGCGACGGGGAGCAGCGCCGCCAGCCGCGCCTCCTTCTCCTGGAGCTTCCCGGCGGCGACCAGCTCGCGCAGCAGCGCCTCGGGCGGCGGGGCGAAGAACTGCGCCGCGACCTCGGGCCGGCTCACCTTGGCGAAGACGTGGTTCGGCGCCACCACGCGGCCGTCGGGCAGCGCCCGCATCCCGCGCGCGCGGTACATGACGATGGCCGGGGTGAGCACCATGAACGCGGCCGCGTCCACGCGCCGCACCTGGTGCTTGAGGTAGAGCTCGGCGGTCTCCAGCTCCAGCCGCGGCTCGAAGGCGTTGTGCAGCAGGTTGAAGCCGTAGGCCTCGAACGGCAGCGCGTCCTGGATCTTCCGGATGGCGTCCTCGATGCCGGGCAGCGGGACCGCGCCCGCACCGAAGAAGCCCAGCCCGCCCATCCGGCCCAGCGCGATCACCAGGTCCACCGAGGCGATGCCGCCGGCCATCGCCCCCGCGGCGTAGGCCAGCCGGGTCCCGTGCGCCTCGCGGAACTGCTTCGCGCCGAGGTCCTCGGGGAGCACCGCGGGGACCACCCCGGCGATCTCGCGGGCAGCGGCCGGCGGGACCTCGCTGAGCACGACGTGGTCGTGGCACCTCACCGCCCAGAGCACCTTGTCGAGCGTGCGCAGCTGCTCGAGCGTGAGCGCAGGGTCCGAGAGCGCGCCCTCGATGCAGGGCTGGTCGGGGTGGATTCGGGCGACGGTGGCGTTCATGGTGCTCGGGGGTCGAAGTGGGCTGCGCGCATAGGCAAGAAGAGGGCCACGGAGGCGCGAACGGAGTGCGTGGGAGGGGCTGGGCGCAGTGTCTCGGATTTCCTTGGCAAATCGCCGT
>CAZAIE010000320.1:5616-7487 GCA_964485035.1 uncultured Myxococcaceae bacterium
CCAGTCCGCCGGAAGCGTCGCGCAGCGGACAGATTCGGCAATCCATGCGAAGCGCGGTTCGCGGGCGTCGCCGAGGTGAGCAGCGGGCTTCGCGGTCAGCGTCGCCTCCGGCCCGGGGCGCGCTTCAGCTCGCGCATCGCGCGCTCGTACCAGGGACGCAGCTCCGGGTCGCCCCAGCGCATCAGCGCCTTCTGCATCTTGCGGCCATCCAGCGAGCGCTCGACGAAGACCGGCTTCAGGGACGCAGGGTCGAGCCCGGTGAAGTACATGTCCGTGGCCAGGGTCATGGGCGTGGGCATGAAGTCCTGCACCTGCTGCGGCTTCCAGTTGTTCTCGGCGAGGTAGTCGTGCAGCTCGGCGGCGTCGCGCAGCTGGCAGCCGGGGTGGCTGGAGACGAAGTAGGGGACGAGGTACTGCTCCTTGTGCGCGCAGCGGCTGAGGCCCTCGAACTCGCGGCGCAGCCACTCGAACTGCTCGGCTGGCGGCTTGCGCATCACCCGGAGCACGTCGGGCGCCACGTGCTCGGGCGCGACCTTGAGCTGGCCGGAGACGTGGTGCGAGACCAGCTCGCCCAGGTACCGCGGGCCGCTCTTCGCGTCGGCCTGGACGAGGTCGTAGCGCACGCCGCTGGCGACGAAGGCGTGGTTCACGCCGGGGACGCGGCGGACCTGTTGGTAGAGGTCCACCAGCGCGGCGTGGTCGAGCCCGAACTTGGGGCAGATGCTGGGAAAGAGGCAGCTCGGTCGCCGGCAGACGGCGTGGGCCTGGGGGTCGGAGCAGCCCATGCCCCACAGGTTTGCGGTGGGGCCGCCCAGGTCGGAGAGCGTCCCGTGGAAGCCGCGCGTCCCGGTCAGCTCCTCGACCTCGGCGAGCACGCTCTCGGCGGAGCGCGAGGACACGTCGCGGCCCTGGTGCTCGGTGAGCGAGCAGAACGCGCACCCGGCGCAGCACCCGCGGACGATCTGCACCGAGTTCTGGATCTGCTCCCACGCGGGGATCTTCTCGCCCTGGTAGCGCGGGTGCGGTCCGCGGGAGAAGGGCAGGGCCCAGACGCGGTCGAGCTCGGGGGTGGTCGGCGCGGGCATCGGCGGCAGGACGACCACCGCGCGGTCGCCGTGGGGCTGGACCACCAGGCGTGCGTTCGAGGGGTTGTGCTCGAGGTGGTAGGCGTGCGAGGCGCGGGCGTAGGCCTCCGGCTCGCGCGCGACGGTCTCGAAGGAGGGCAGGACCACGGCCTCGCGGCCCCAGCGCGCGGCCAGCTCGTCCCAGCCCTTGCGGACCACCGCGGTGCCGGCGACGTCGTCGATCTCCCGGGCGGCGACGCCGCGGGCGATGCGTGCCGCGACCTCGAGGATCGGCTTCTCGCCCTGGCCGTAGACGAGCAAGTCGGCCTTGGAGTCGAGCAGGATCGAGCGGCGGACGGCGTCGTCCCAAAAGTCATAGTGGGCGAGCCTTCGCAGCGACGCCTCGACCCCGCCGAGGATCACCGGGACGCCCTTGAAGGCCTCGCGGCAGCGCTGGGCGTAGACGGTGGTGGCGCGGTCGGGGCGCAGCCCGGCGCGGCCTCCGGGAGAGAAGGCGTCCTCGGAGCGACGGCGCTGGTGCGCGGTGTAGTGGTTCACCAGCGAGTCGAGGTTCCCGGAGGTGACGCCCCAGAAGAGGCGCGGCTTTCCCAGGGCGCGGAAGGGCTCGGCGGAGTGCCAGTCGGGCTGGGGGAGGATGCCCACGCGGTAGCCCGCGGCCTCGAGCACGCGCCCGATGACCGCAGCGCCGAACGAGGGGTGATCGACGTAGGCGTCGCCCGTGACGATGACCACGTCGAGCTCGGGCCAGCCGCGGGTGCGGGCCTCCTCGAGCGAGGTCGGGAGGAA
>CAZAIE010000321.1:0-7480 GCA_964485035.1 uncultured Myxococcaceae bacterium
CTGCCTGCCCTCCCGCTTGCGGCACTTGCGACTCCGCCCTCCCTCTGGGCCTTCTGCTACTGAAGCCCACCAGCGAGCGCCCACATGACCTCCCTCCGCGCAGTCCTCCTCCCCGCCCTCTGCGCCTGTCTCTGGGCCTGTGGCGAGACCGCCGTCGCTCCGCCTGCTCCGGACGCCAGCCCCGTCGCCACCGACGCCGGCTCCCTCCAGGACGCGGGTGACTCGGACGCCGGCTCCTCCCCGGACGCGGGCAACTCCCCCGCGGACGCCGGCTGCACTCCCGCGTGCTCGGGCCGGAGCTGCGGCGACGACGGCTGCGGCGGCTCCTGTGGCACCTGCTCCGGCGCTGGCCAGACCTGTGTCGAGGCCACCGGGGCCTGCGTGGTCTGCACCCCCGACTGCTCCGGCCTCGAGTGCGGCGTGGACCCCATCTGTGGCACCTCGTGCGGCACCTGCCTCACCGGCGCGGTCTGCAACGCCGAGGGCCAGTGCGACGACCCCTGCACGCCGGACTGCGGGACCTTCCAGTGCGGCCCGGACCCCGTCTGCTCGACGCTCGGCTGCGGGACGTGCGGGACCGGCTCCGACTGCGACCAGGGTCAGTGCATCGCCTCCTGCGTCCCCGACTGCCAGGGCCGGGTCTGCGGCCCCGACCCGGTCTGCGGGCAGCTCGACTGTGGCACCTGCGCCGCCGGCTCGCTCTGTGACGCCTCCGGCAAGTGCGGCCCCGCCTGCGGCAACTCGTGCGACCCGTTCTCGGTCATGCTCATCCCGGACACGCAGTACTACACGTCGAAGCAGGCGGCCGGGGAGAAGAACTCCCTCTTCAAGCAGTTCCGCTGGATCCTGGCGAACCGCACGTCCCACGACATCCGCTTCGTCATCCACCTGGGCGACATCACCAACAACAACCGGGACTCGCAGTGGGTGGTGGCCGACGCGGCCTACGACCTGCTCGACGCCGCCGGGATGCCCTACTCCATCCTCCCCGGCAACCACGACTACCGCGACGACGCGAAGGACGGGCTGGCGGTGCGCGGCAGCTCGAAGATCGACGCGAAGGGCTACTTCCCGCCCTCGCGGTTCGCTGGCAAGCCCTGGTACGGCGGCGCGCTGAACGGCAGCAGCACCAACAACTACACGCTCTTCGAGTCCGGCCCCTACAAGTTCATGGTCATCAGCCTGGAGTATGGCCCGCGCAAGGAGGCGCTCTGCTGGGCCGAGAACCTGATCGCCAGCCACCCGGACCGCCGGGTGATCATCGCGAGCCACTGCATCCAGACCCACGGCGCGGGCTTCAACCTGAACTGCCCGTCGTCCGAGTACGACATGGTCGGCGGCTCGGGGAAGACCATCTTCGACGAGCTGGCCAAGCGCCACAGCAACGTCTTCCTGCTCGCGAGCGGCCACATCCACGACTCGGAGTACAAGCTGCTGCGCGGGCTCGCGGGCAACCCGATCCACGCGGTGCTCACCGACTACCAGATGGAAGGCGTGAAGGGCTGCAAGGCAGGGACGTACACCGGCAACGGCTGGATGCGGGAACTGGTCTTCACGCCGCGGGAGAACCTGGTCTACGTGCGCACCTTCACCGTCGAGGACGGGAACACCACGCTCTTCGCGCAGGGCAAGCCGGCGCTGTACTGCGACACCTTCAACAAGAACCCGGCCTCCTCGGACCACCAGTACAGCTTCGCCTACGACCTCTCGACGCCGCTGGCGGCGAACGTGCGGCGCGAGGGCGAGCACGCCTTCAACGACTTCACGGTGAACGACGTCTCCGCGGGGAACCAGCGGGCGCCGGTGGTGGCAGGGCGTCCCACGGGCGGCTTCGTGGTGGCGTGGGAGGACGACTCGGACAAGTCGGACGGCGAGGGGAGCTACGACGTGATGCTCCGCGGCTTCGCGCCGGGCGGCTGCGAGGCGTTCAGCCAGCGGCTGGCCTCGGCGAGCGGTGCGGGGCAGCAACTCGCGCCCGCGCTGGGCGTGGCGGCCGACGGCTCGTTCGTCGTGGCCTGGGAGGACGACGCGGATGCCAACGGCACGTTCCAGATCCGCGCGCGGGGCTTCGCCGCGGACGGCAAGGAGCGCTTCGCGCCGATCACGGTGAACGCAGTCGCGGACGGACAGCAGAGGAGGCCGGCGCTGGCGATGGCGGCGGACGGGCGGTTCACGGTGGCGTGGGAGGACGACCGGGACAAGGACGGCAAGCCGCAGGTCTGGGTGCGCGGCTTCGAGGCGAACGGCACGCAGCGCTTCGCGGAGCGGAGCGTGCACGCCGACGCCGCGGGGGTGCGGCAGCGTCCAGCGATCACGGCGCTGCCCAACGGCGGGTTCCTGGTGGCCTGGGAGGACGACGGGGACGCAAACGGCACCTTCCAGATCCACGCGCGCGGGTTCAACGCGGACGGCACCGAGCGCCTCGCGCGGCTGACGGTCAACTCGGCGTCCGCGGGGCAGCAGCGCAACCCGGTGGTGGGCGCGGACGACCAGGGCCGGTTCGTGGCCGCCTGGGAGGACGACCCGGAGAGCGACGGCAAGTACCAGATCCTGATCCGCGGGTTCGAGAGCAACGGGAGCCAGCGCTTCGCGGACAAGCGGGCGCACTCGGTGGCCGGGGGCCAACACCGCGGGCCGAGCCTGGCGGTGGCGGGGAAGGGCGCCTTCGCGGTGACCTGGCAGGACGACGGCGACGACAACGGCAGCTACCAGGTGCGGATGGCCGGGTTCTCCGCGACGGGGTCGGCCTCGCTGGCCGAGCAGACCGTGAACCGCATCGCCGCGGGGCAGCAGCTCGCGCCGGCCGCGGCCATCGACGCGACGGGGACGATCACGGTGGTCTGGCAGGACGACCTGGACGCGAACGAGACGTACGAGCTGATGGCGCGCGGGGTGGGCTGGACGATTCCCTGAGCGCCGGGGGCCGAGGCCCCGGCTCGGCCTGGGGCGAATTCGAGCTGAAGGGCGTCGCAAGACTTCGGCCCGGAGGGAAGCACCGCGCCGGGCGAAGTCGAATCCGAAACTGCGTCGTCAGTCGACCGCCCTACGCGGCCCGGCGCTGGCCCCTGCTGCGGGCCACCCAGAGATCGACCCCCACCTGGAGCAGCATCCAGAACTCAAGGCGTGGTTCCGAAGCGTGCACTCAGCAGCAGCGCCGTGTCCGCAGTCACCGCGCGCCTCCCGCGCAGGATGCCGTTCAGGCGCTGCAGGGACATCTTCAATTCGGCAGCGAGAGCCACCTGGGTCAGCCCCAGTGGCTTCATGAACTCCTCGGCCAAGACCTCACCCCGGGAAGTCGGAGCGCGATGGGTAGGCAACATGGGCATCTCCCTGCCTAGTGGCAGTCCATGATGGAAACCAACTCGGCGTTCCCCTTCGAGAACTTGAAGACCACGCGATACTTCTCGTCGATGCGGATGCTCCAGCGGTCCCCCCCAGATTGCCCTGCAGTTTCTCCAGGTGGTTTCCAGGCGGAACCTTCAGGTCTTCCAGGTTCTGGGCCGCGTTCAGCATGTCCAGCTTCGGCCCAAGGACCACAGCTCAACGGGCAGGCGACGGAGCTGGCTTCGCGTCGTCAGTCGACACCCTGTGGCCCCCTTCCGGGCAGCCCGTTACACCCCTCCATGACAGGGGTTCCGGGACGCACGAGCGCGCTCCTGGTGCTGGTCGCCGCGCTGGCGTTCCAGGCACCGGCCCGTGCTCTTGGGTCCGGGGCGCCGGCCATCCTCCTGCTCACCTCGTACCACCGCGGCTTCCCCTGGACCGACGCCGAGACCCAGGGCGCGCTCGCGGTCCTGCGCCAGCGCTGGCCGGAGGTGCACCCCTTCGTCGAGAACCTGGACCGCAAGCGCTTCCCCGACGCCGAGTCCGAGGCCCGCTTCCGCCGCTACCTGCGTGAGAAGTACCAGTCCGTGCCCCTGGCCGGCCTCATCGTCACCGACGACGCCGCGTTGGCCTTCGCGCTCAAGGAGACGGAGGGCCCTCTCGCGAACCTGCCGCTCTCGTTCGCTGGCGTGAACGGCCCGGTCGAGGCGCTCTCCACGCGCCCGCGCACGACCGGCGTGGTGGAGCAGGTGGACGTCGCCGGGACCTTCGCGCTCATCCGCGCGCTGCAGCCGGACGCCCGCACCTTCCTGGTGGTCCTGGACCGCACCGAGACCAGCGAGGCCATCCGCCCGCGCATCGCCGCGGCCTCTGCGGTGCTCGGCGCCCGGGTCCAGGTGCAGGTCCTGGGCGGGGACCTCTCGCACGCGGAGCTGGCGCGGCGCGCCGCCTCGCTGGACCGCAAGACCGCGCTGGTCCTGGGCTCGTTCAACGTGGACCGCGAGGGTCGCTACGCGAGCTACGAGGCGGTGGCTGAGGAGGTCTCGGCGGTCAGCGGCGCGCCGGTCTACGGCTTCTGGGACTTCCAGCTCGGCCACGGCATCGTCGGCGGCAGCCTCCTCGGAGGCGCGGCGCAGGGCCGTCGCGCCGCGGAGCTCCTGCTCGCGTTGCTCGAGGGCAGGCCCGCGCCCATCGACCGCGGGGCGGCGGCCTACCTCGCGCTCGATCACCCGGCCGCGAGCCGCTTCGGGCTCGACCCCGACGCCGCGCCCGAAGGGACGCTGGTGCAGGACCGTCCGGAGCGGGTGTGGGAACGGCACCGCGCCTGGTTCGTCTCGGCGAGCGTGGCCGTGGCGGTGCTGTTGGCGGCCGCGGCGGTGCTGCTGGAGCTGCTGCGGCGGATGCGCCAGACCAAGCGGCTGCTCGCCGAGAGCGAGGACCGCTACCGCACCATCCTGGACTCGGTGGAGGACGCGGTCTTCCTGCACGACGCCGGGAGCTTCGGGCTGCAGGACGTGAACCGCCGCGCCTGCGAGCTCTACGGGGCCACCCGGGACTGGCTGCGAACCGGGGGCGTCGCCGCCATCTCCAGCGGCGTGCGACCGTACACCCTCGAGGACGCCGCCCGCTGGCTCGAGCGCGCGAAGCGGGACGGTCCGCAGCGGTTCGAGTGGCACGCGCGCAGGGCGGACGGGACTCTCTTCTGGGTCGACGTGGCCATCCGTCCATCGACAATTGGAGGCCACTCGGTGCTGGTGGTGGCGGTGCGCGACATCGAGGAGCGCAAGGCCGCGGAGCGCGCGCTGCACGAGAGCGAGCGGCGCTTCCGGGAGCTCACCGACCTGCTGCCCCAGGTGATCTTCGAGTGCGACCTCCAGGGCCGGCTGACGTTCGTGAACCAGCGGGCGTTCGAGGTCTTCGGGGTGGGCCGCGAGGCGCTCGCGCTGCGGCCGCGGGCGGTGGACTTCCTGGTGCCGGAGCAGCGCGAGCAGGGGATGCAGAACATCGGCCGCTCGCTGACCGGCATGCCCGCGACGGGGAACGAGTACCAGGCGGTGCGGCCCGACGGCGGCACCTTCCCGGTGATGATCTACTCGTCGCCCGTCTTCCTGGACGGCCGGCCGGTGGGGCTGCGCGGGCTGATCGTCGACATCACCGAGCGCAAGCGCGCGGAGGCGGAGCAGGCGACGCTGCAGCGGCGGCTCGAGGAGGGCCAGCGGCTGGAGTCGCTGGGCCGGCTCGCGGGCGGCGTGGCGCACGACTTCAACAACCTGCTCACGCCCATCCTGGGCAACGCCGAGCTGGCGCTCACCGAGCTGGGCCCGGAGCACCCGCTGGCGGCGGACCTGAAGGGCATCCTCGACGCGGCGACGCGGGCGGGCAGCCTCACGCGGCAGCTGCTGGCGTTCGGGCGGCGGCAGGTGCTGCAGCACCGGGTGCTGGACCTGAACGCGGAGGTCGAGGCGCTGTACGCCATCCTGCGGCGGACCATCGGCGAGGACGTGGAGGTGCGGCTCGCGCTCGCGACGGAGCTGTGGCCGGTGCGGGGCGACCCGTCGCAGGTCCACCAGGTGCTGCTCAACCTGGCGATGAACGCGCGGGCGGCGATGCCCAACGGCGGGGTGCTCACCATCCGAACCAGGAACGTGCCCGGCCCCGGGCCCGAGCGCGTGGAGCTGCTGGTCTCGGACACCGGCGTGGGGATGCCGCCGGAGGTGCGCGCCCGGCTGTTCGAGCCCTTCTTCACCACCAAGCCGCTGGGCAAGGGCACGGGGCTGGGCCTGGCGACGGTGCTGGGCGTGGTGCAGCAGCACGGCGGGGAGATCGAGGTGGAGACGGAGGTGGGCAAGGGCACGACGTTCCGGGTGGTGCTGCCAAGGACGGTGGAGGAGCAGCAGCAGGCCGCTCCGCGGGCCCAGGCCGTGCCGCAGCCCGCCCGCCGCGGGACCATCCTGGTGGCCGAGGACGAGCCCGGGGTGCGCCGCCTGGTGGAGACGCTGCTCACCAACGTGGGGCACCGGGTGCTGGTGGCCAAGGACGGGGAAGAGGCGCTGGCGCTGGCCACCGCGCACGAGGGGACCATCGACCTGCTGCTCACCGACGTGGTGATGCCGGGGATGAACGGGCGCGAGCTGCACCTCGCGCTGCACCGCCAGCGCCCGGGGTTGCCGGTGCTGTACATGTCCGGCTACCCGGCGCTCCCGGGGACGCTGCAGGACATCCTCGACGGGCAGCGGGACGACGTGCTGCACAAGCCGTTCACGCGGGCGGAGCTGCTCGCGAGGGTGGACAAGCGGCTGGGCGCGTGACGGCGTTCCCAGGTCGGGCAACACTGGGGAGCAGCCGGCACGAGGTGGCAGATGACGTCGCGGTGGGTTCGCAGAGCGCTTGGCGCAGGGGCGGTCGTAGCGGTGCTCGTCGTGGTGCTGATAGCCATCCCCGACTTCCAGACCGACAAGCCCCGGCAGAAGGCCGAGGAGGCGAAGCGGGATCTCTACGGCATCCGCGCGTTGGTCCTGAGCTACTTCGACGCCCACCAGAAGCTGATCGAAGCGGGCCCGGTGCCGCGCGAGGTTCCGGCGGGGACGAAGGTGGCGTTCGTGCCCAACCAGGGGTTCGCGATTCTGGAGTGGAAGCCCGAGGGCGCCGTGCGTCACCAGTACGAGGTGCGGGTCACGGGACCGCGGACGGCGGTGGCCATCGCGCGAGGGGACACGGACGCGGACGGGAGGATCGCGGAGTACCGGCTGGTCATCGACGCGGACGATCGGGCGAAGAGGGTCGAGGTGATCACCCCCGAGGTGTACTGACGGCACGCATCGACGGGGAAGGCCGGGCGGGACGCCCGGCACTACGGGGCTCCGGGCTCCATCGGGGAAAGGTGGAGTGCAAGGTCGGCCGGGCGGGACGCCCGGCACCACGGGGCTCCGGGCTCCATCGGGGGAAGGTGGGGCTTGGATTCCGGTCGCTCTCAGCCACCGTGTTCGGAGCTTCGTTGCGACTTTTCCGCGCCCCCAGTGTTCAAGCTGCCCACACAAGAAAGGGCCTCCTCATGACCCCACTCAAGCTCCCGCTCCTCCTCCTCGCCGCGGCCTCACTGGCCTGCTCCGAGCCCGTCTCGCCCACACCTGCTCCCGACGCCGCCGTCGCCTCACCC
>CAZAIE010000322.1:0-7465 GCA_964485035.1 uncultured Myxococcaceae bacterium
TGAAGTAGTCGCCCATGTGGTAGCCGCAGAACGGCAGCATGGCGAACGGGTCGCGGCGCACCGTGCCGGCCTTCAGGTCCAGCGCCGCCGCAGTCACCTCCGAGCCGACGATGGAGCCCAGGAACACGCCGTGGTTCCAGTCGAAGGCCTGGTGCACCAGGGGCACGGTGCTGGGGCGCCGCCCGCCGAAGAGGATGGCGCTGATGGGCACGCCCTTCGGGTCCTCCCACTCCGGTGCGATGGCGGGGCACTGCCCGGCCGGCGCGGTGAAGCGCGAGTTGGGGTGCGCCGCGGGCTCCTTGCTGCCGGCCTCCCAGGTGTTGCCCTTCCAGTCGATGAGCTTGCCCTTCGGCGCCGGGCCCATGCCCTCCCACCAGACGTCGCCGTCCTCGGTGAGGGCGACGTTGGTGAAGATGGTGTTCTTCGCGCACGCCTTCATCGCGTTGGGGTTGCTCTGGTCCGAGGTCCCCGGCGCCACGCCGAAGAAGCCGGCCTCGGGGTTGATGGCCCGCAGCTGCCCTTCGGCGTCGAACTTCATCCAGGCGATGTCGTCGCCGATGGTCTCCACCTTCCAGCCGGGGATGGTGGGGATGAGCATCGCCAGGTTGGTCTTGCCGCAGGCCGAGGGGAACGCCGCGGCCACGTACTTCTTCTCGCCCTGGGGGTTCGTCAGCCCGAGGATGAGCATGTGCTCGGCGAGCCAGCCCTCGTCGCGCGCGGCGACCGAGGCGATGCGCAGCGCGAGGCACTTCTTCCCGAGGAGCGCGTTGCCGCCGTAGCCCGAGCCGTACGACCAGATGGTCCGCTCCTCGGGGAAGTGGGAGATGTACTTCTTGTCCAGCGGCGCGCAGGGCCACACGCCGTGGTCCTTCTGCCCGGGGGCGAGCGGCTTGCCCACCGAGTGCAGGCAGGGCACGAACTCGCCGTCGGTGCCCAGGTGCTGGAGCACCTTCGTCCCCACGCGGGTCATGACGTGCATGTTGCAGACGACGTACGGCGAGTCGGTGATCTCCACGCCGATCTTCGCGATGGGCGAGCCCACCGGGCCCATGCTGAAGGGGATGACGTACAGGGTCCGGCCCTTCATGCAGCCGGCGTAGAGCGCGCTCATCTCCTTCTTCAGCGCCGCGGGGTCCATCCAGTTGTTGGTGGGGCCTGCGTCGTCCTTCGACCGGCTGGCGATGTAGGTGCGGTTCTCGACGCGGGCGACGTCGGAGGCGTCGGAGCGGAAGAGCACGCACCCGGGGCGCTTGGCGGCGTTGAGCGGGGTCGCCAGCTTCTCCTCGACCGCGCCCTGCATCAGGCGGTCGTACTCGGCGCGCGACCCGTCGCACCACTCGACCCGGTCGGGCGTGCACAGGCGGGCGATCTCGTCCACCCACGCCAAGAGCTTCTTGTGGCTCGTCGGAGCCTGGTTCATGGAGGCCTCCTTGAAATGCGGATCTCTCCGCAGGCTGGGCGCAGCCCAGGGGCCGGCGGGGTCCGGAGGCCTCGGTGCTGCGTGGTGGGGAAACTGCAGCGCGCCGGGCCCCGGTGCGAGCCGGGGCCCGGCGTGGGAGCTACTCGATGACGGCGAGGACCTGCCGCATCTCGACGTTGTCGCCCTGCTTCACGCAGAGCTGGCGGATGACGCCGGTCTGCTTCGCGTGCAGGTCGTTCTGCATCTTCATCGCCTCGAGGACGATCACCGTCTCGCCGGCGGTCACCGGGTCGCCTTCCTTCTTGAGGATCTTGATGATCAGCCCCGGCATGATGGCGGTGATGGCGCCGGCCTTGTCGCCCGCGCTCGCGCTCGCCGCCTTGCGCTTGCTCGTGGCCTTGGGCTCCTCCAGCCCCTCCGCCTTGATCTGGTAGGTGATGCCGTCCACCTCGGCGGTGCCGCCGGCGACCTTCACCGTGTGCGGGTTGCCGCTCACGGTGATGGCCTTGTCCTTGGTCCCGCAGGGGAACTCGACGCCGTTGACCACGATGAGGTCGCCGCGCCGCTCGATCTCGTAGGGGCTGCCCTCGAGGTGCAGCTTGAACTTGTTGGTCGCCATCTCAGAACCCCTTGAGGTGAATGCCGCGCGTGCTCAGCTTCCACGGCGAGATCTGTTGGCCGGGCCCGGTGGCCGCGGCGGGGCGGGCGCTCTTCGCGTCGGCCTGCTGGAAGAGCACGGCGGCGATGGCCGCGGCCACCTCCTCCTTGCCTCCCAGCCCGGCCTTGCGGCGCTCGAAGAAGGGCTTGGCGATTTGCGGGAAGAGCGCGTAGCTGACGACGTCCTCCTCGCTCCTCGCCAGCTCGCCGATCTCCTTGGTGGCGGCGGCCATGCCCGGGGCCAGGTTGTCCGCGGGGCGGCTGGTGATGGGCTTCTCGTCGCCGATGGCCTTCTTCTGGATCACCGGGTCCATCGGCGCCGGGGGCTGGCCGTAGTACCCGCGGAAGTACTGCTTCACCTCCTCGGGGATGACCTTGTAGCGCTCGCCCAGCACCACGTTGAGCGTCGCCTGCGTCCCCACGATCTGCGAGGAGGGGGTCACCAGCGGCGGGTAGCCCATGTCCTTGCGCACCCGCGGGATCTCGTCGAGCACGTCGTAGTACTTGTCCATCGCGCCCTGCTGGCGCAGCTGGCTCACCAGGTTGGAGAGCATGCCGCCGGGCACCTGGAACTGCAGCACGTTCACGTCCACCGGCGCGATGCCCGCCTCGAAGGAGGCGTACTTCTTGCGCATCTCGGTGACCTTGCGCGCGATGTCCGCGAGCTTGGGCAGGTCGAGGCCGGTCTCGTAGCGGGTGCCGCGCAGCGCGGCCACCAGCGTCTCGGTGGGCGGCTGGCTGGTGCTCATCGCCAGCGCGGAGATGGCACAGTCCACCACGTCCACCCCGGCCTCGATGGCCTTGATGAGCGCCGCGGTGCCGAAGCCCGAGGTGTAGTGCGTGTGCAGCTGCACCGGCAGCCCGACCTGCTCCTTGAGCGCCTTCACCAGGTCATAGGCCACGTACGGGGTGATGAGCCCGGCCATGTCCTTGATGGCGATGGAGTCGGCGCCCAGGGACTTGAGGTCGGCGCCCATCTTCACGAAGGCCTCGGTGGTGTGCACCGGGCTGATGGTGTAGCTGATGGTGCCCTGGACGTGTCCGCCGTGCTTCTTGGCGGACTTCATCGCGAACTCCATGTTCCGCAGGTCGTTCAGCGCGTCGAAGATGCGGAAGACGTCGATGCCGTTCTTGCAGGCCAGGCGGATGAACGCGTCCACCACGTCGTCGGGGTAGTGCTTGTACCCGACCACGTTCTGGCCGCGCAGCAGCATCTGCAGCTTGGTCTTCGGCAGCGCCTTGCGCAGCGTGCGCAGCCGCTCCCAGGGGTCCTCTCCCAGGAAGCGCATGGCGGTGTCGAAGGTGGCGCCGCCCCACACCTCCAGGGAGTGGAAGCCGATGGAGTCGAGGTCGGCGCAGAACGGCAGCATGTCCTCGGTGCGCATGCGCGTCGCCAGAAGCGACTGGTGCGCGTCGCGCAGCAGGGTCTCGGTGATTCTCACGGTTGCGTGGGGCATGGGTCACCCGTTCTCGGCGATGTGGTGGAACATCTCCTTGGGCTTCACCATCAACACCAGCGAGCCCTTGGTGCCGGCGGGGCTGTGGGTGACGTAGGCGGGCACGGTGAGGCAGTCGCCCTTCTTCAGCGTCTCGGGCGGCCCGCTCTTGAAGGAGATGGTGACCTCGCCCTCGAGGACGAAGTACAGCTCGTCCTTGGTGTGGCTGTGGAAGGGGTACTCGCCGTCGAACTTGAGGACGTAGGCGGCGTGGTCGTTCAGCGCCCCCAGCTCGAGGTGCACGAACGGCTCCTTGAGCAGGGGCGTCAACTCGGAGACGGAAGTCTTCTTGGCCATGGTGGTCCCCCGGACTACAGCGGCATGGTGTTGTGCTTGCGCGGCGGGTTGGTCTCCCGCTTGTTCTGGCAGACCTTGAGCGCCTCGATGAGCCGGGGCCGGGTCTCCGACGGCTGGATCACGTCGTCGAGGTAGCCGCGGGCGGCCGCCACGAACGGGTTCGCGAACTTGTCGGTGTACTGGCGGATGAGCTCGGCGCGCTTGGCGGCCGGGTCGGCGGCCTTCTCGATCTCCTTGCGGAAGATGATGTTCACCGCTCCGTCGGGGCCCATCACCGCCACCTCGCCGGTGGGCCAGGCCACGTTGTAGTCGCCGCGGATGTGCTTGGAGCTCATCACGTCGTAGGCCCCGCCGTACGCCTTGCGGGTGATGACCGTGAGCTTGGGGACGGTGGCCTCGCAGTACGCGTAGAGCAGCTTCGCGCCGTGCAGGATGATGCCGCGGTGCTCCTGGTCCACGCCGGGCATGAAGCCGGGCACGTCCACGAAGGTCACCAGCGGGATGTTGAAGGCGTCGCAGAAGCGCACGAAGCGGGCGCCCTTGATGCTGGCGGCGATGTCCAGCACGCCGGCGCTGCGCTCGGGCTGGTTGGCGACGATGCCCACCACGTTGCCGCCCAGGCGGGCGAAGCCGCAGATGATGTTCGCCGCGTAGGAGGGGTGGATCTCGAAGAAGTCCCCGTTGTCGACGACCTTGGTGATGACGTCGAGCATGTTGTACGCCTTGCGCGAGTCGTCGGGGACCAGGGTGTCCAGCGCCGGGTCCTTGCGGTTCGGGTCGTCGCCGGTGTCCTTGAAGGGCGGGTCCTCCATGTTGTTGGAGGGCAGGTAGCCCATCAGCCCGCGGATGGCCTGGATGCAGTCCGCCTCGTCCTCGCAGGCCAGGTGGGCCACGCCGCTCTTGGAGGCGTGCAGGTCGGCGCCGCCCAGCTCGTCCATGGACACCTCCTCGCGGGTGACCGCCTTCACCACGTCGGGGCCGGTGATGAACATGTGCGAGGTCTTCTTCACCATGAAGATGAAGTCGGTCAGCGCCGGGCTGTACACCGCGCCGCCGGCGCAGGGGCCCATGATGGCGCTCACCTGCGGGACCACGCCCGAGGCCAGCGTGTTGCGCAGGAAGATGTCGGCGTAGGCGCCCAGGCTGACCACGCCCTCCTGGATGCGCGCGCCGCCCGAGTCGTTGAGCCCGACCACCGGCGTCCCGTTCTTCACCGCCAGGTCCATCACCTTGCAGATCTTCTCGGAGTGCACCTCGCCCAGCGAACCGCCGAAGACGGTGAAGTCCTGGCTGAACACGTAGACCGGGCGCCCGTCGATCTGCCCCCAGCCGGTGACCACGCTGTCGGACAGGAACTTCTTCTTGTCCATGTCGAAGTCGGTGGTGCGGTGGGTGACGAAGGCGTCCAGCTCGCGGAAGGTGCCCTTGTCGAGCAGCGCGTCGATGCGCTCGCGCGCCGTCATCTTGCCCTTGGCGTGCTGTGCGTCGATGCGGTCCTGCCCGCCGCCGAGCAGGCACTCCTCACGCAGCTGCTTCAGCTTGTTCTTTGCGTCCATGTCGTCGGCTCCAGCATTGGTTGTTGGAGGCGCGGCCAGCCCGGACGCGCCCTACGGAAGGTCAGAGTCGGAGGACTGCGGTTCGGAAAGAAGCTTCGATGCTAGTCCAGCGGGGGCCGAGACGCCGCGGCGCCCCACCACAGGGCGCCCCGGCAACCCCCGCCGGCCTCAGTGGTGGTCCCCGCCCGAGCAGAGCTCGGTGAGCACGCCGCGCGTGCTCTTGGGGTGCAGGAAGGCCACCTGCTTGCCGCCCGCGCCCGGCACCGGGGTCTCGTTGATGAGCCGCACGCCCGCGCCCTTGGCCACGGCCAGCTGCGCCACCACGTCGTCGGTGGCGAAGGCCACGTGGTGCACGCCCTCGCCGCGGTCCTTCAGGAACTTGGCGATGGGGCTCTCGTCCGAGGTGGGTTCGAGCAGCTCCAGGTGCGTGCCCCCGACGGTGAAGAACGCGGTCTTCACCTTCTGGCTCGCCACCTCCTCGATGCGCTCGCACTTCAGGCCCAGCGCCTTCTCGTAGAGGGGGATGGCCTCCTCCAGCTTGTTCACCGCGATGCCGATGTGGTCGATCCGGTTGATCATGTTCCCGCTCCCTAGCGCGACTTGATGTCGCTGTAGACGCCGAAGGTCTTGCGCAGCACGTTGCAGATCTCGCCGAGGGTGCCGTAGCAGCGCACCGCGTCGAGCACGTAGGGCATGAGGTTGTCGCTGCCCTTGGCCGCGGCCTCGAGCTTGGCGAGCGCCGCCTGCACCGCGCCGTTGTCGCGCCGCTCCTTGAGCGCCTTCAGCCGCTTGATCTGGCCCTCGCCGACGCTGGGGTCCACGCGGAAGACCGGCGGGCCGGCCTTCTCCTTCGTCTGGAACTTGTTGACCCCGACGATGATGCGGTCGCCCTTCTCCACCTGCGTCTGGTACGTGTACGCCGAGTCTTCGATCTGCCGCTGCGGGAAGCCCGCCTCGATGGCCGGGACCATGCCGCCCATCCCGTCGATCTTCTCCATCAGCGCGGCGGCCTCCTGCTCGATCTTGTCGGTGAGGCCCTCGACGTAATACGAGCCCGCGAGCGGGTCGACGGTGTTGCAGACCCCGGACTCGTAGGCCACCACCTGCTGCGTGCGCAGCGCGGTGCGGACCGAGTCCTCGGTGGGTAGCGCCAGCGCCTCGTCACGCGAGTTGGTGTGTAGCGACTGCGTCCCGCCCAGCACCGCGGCCATGGTCTGTAGCGCGACGCGGACGATGTTGTTGTCCACCTGCTGCGCGGTGAGGGTGTAGCCCGCGGTCTGGGTGTGGAAGCGCAGCATCTGGCTCTGCGGCTTCTTCGCCCCGAAGCGGTTCTTCATGATCTTCGCCCACAGCCTGCGGGCGGCGCGGAACTTGGCCACTTCCTCCAACATGTCGCTCGAGGCATTGAAGAAGAACGACAGGCGCGAGGCGAAGTCGTCCACGTTCAGGCCCGAGTCCACCGCCGCCTGCACGTAGGTCACCGCGTCGGCCAGCGTGAAGGCGACTTCCTGCACCGCGGTCGAGCCGGCCTCGCGGATGTGGTAGCCGCTGATGGAGATGGTGTTGAACTTGGGCGCGTTCTTGCCGCACCACCCGAAGATGTCGGTGATGAGCCGCAGGCTGGGCCGGGGCGGGAAGATGTACGTGCCGCGGGCGATGTACTCCTTGAGCACGTCGTTCTGGATGGTGCCCTCGATGGCCTCGGGCTTGTGCCCCTGCTTCTCGGCGACGGCCGCGTACATCGACAACAGGACCATCGCCGGGGCGTTGATGGTCATGGAGGTCGAGACCTTGTCCAGCGGGATGCCGCTGAAGAGCGCCTCCATGTCCTCGAGCGAGTCGATGGCCACGCCCACCTTGCCGATCTCGCCGCGGCTCATGGGGTCGTCGCTGTCGTAGCCGATCTGCGTGGGCAGGTCGAAGGCCACCGAGAGGCCGGTGGTGCCCTGCTCCAGCAGGTAGCGGTAGCGCTTGTTCGACTCCTCGGCGGTGGAGAAGCCGGCGTACTGCCGCATGGTCCAGAAGCGGCCGCGGTACAT
>CAZAIE010000323.1:0-7433 GCA_964485035.1 uncultured Myxococcaceae bacterium
GTGCTCCCCCACGACGCCCCCGAGGTCCCCGTCGAGTTCTCCGTCGAGGGCGAGCCGGTCGCCCTGCGCACCGCCTGCCTCGAGGTCCGCGTCAGCGGCGACCTCCACGTGGTCGCCACCGACCGGAAGGGCCGCGTGCTCCTCCAGGAGGCGCCCGGCGACGGCTTCTTCGAGCTCCCCCAGGGCGGGGTCGGCGTCCAGCGCCGCACCCCGCTCGACGAGCGCTTCTACGGCTTCGGCGAGAAGTCGGGCCCGCTCGAGAAGCGCGGCCAGTCGATGGTCTGCTGGAACCAGGACTGCTTCGACGACCGCTACGGCGGCGTCGGTCCCGACACCGACCCGCTCTACCTCAACGTGCCGTTCTTCATCGGGCTGCGTGACGGCGTCGCCTATGGCCTGCTCACCGACAACAGCTCGCGCCTGGTCTTCGACATGGCCGCCAGCGCGCCCGCGGTCTACCGCATCACCGCCGCGAGCGGGGTGATGGACCAGTACCTGTTCGCCGGGCCCTCCATGGCCGAGGTCCTGCGCCGCTACACCGCCTTCACCGGGCGCATGCCCCTCCCGCCCCGCTGGGCGCTGGGCTACCACCAGTCGCGCTACGGCTACTACCCCGACGCCGAGTGCCTCGACATCTGCACCCAGCTGCGTCGTCGCGGGATCCCCGCGGACGGCTTCTGGCTCGACATCCAGCACCTGGACGGCTTCCGCACCTTCTCCTGGGACCGCAAGGGCTTCTCCAACCCCCGCGAGTTCATCGAGACGCTCGCGGCCATCGGGTTCAAGACCTGCGTCATCGTCGATCCCTGCATCAAGGTCGACCCCGACTGGACGCTCTACGCCGAGGGGCTGCACCGCGGGCTCTACCTGAAGACCCCCGACGGCACGCCGCACGTCGACGAGGTCTGGCCTGGCAAGTCCGTCTTCCCCGACTTCACGAACCCCGCCACGCGCACCTGGTGGGCGTCGAAGATGCACACCGAGACCGACCTCGGGGTCCGCGGCATCTGGCTGGACATGAACGAGCCGGCGAGCTTCCGCAAGGACCGCGGTCGCACGCTCCCCAACAACCTGGTCGCCCGCGGCGAGGGCCGTGCGACCCTGTTCGGCGAGGTGCACAACGTCTACGCGCTGCTCGAGGCCCGGGCCACCTACGACGGCCTGCGCACTGCGGACCCGAGGCGCCGGCCGTTCATCCTCACCCGCGCCGGGTTCGCGGGCATCCAGCGCTACGCGGCGGTCTGGACCGGCGACACGCCCAGCACCTGGCAGGCGCTGCAGGGCACGCTCCCCATGCTGCTCGGCCTCGGGCTCTCGGGCGTCCCGTTCGTGGGCAGCGACGTGGGCGGCTTCGCGGGCAAGGCCACCAGCGACCTCTACGCGCGCTGGATGCAGCTCGGCGCGTTCTCGCCCTTCTTCCGCACGCACACCTCGAAGATCGGCAACCGGCAGGAGCCCTGGCAGTTCGGGCCCCAGGTCGAGGGGCTCTCGCGCGGCATCATCGCCGAGCGCTACCGGCTGCTCTCCTACTTCTACGACCAGGCCCACCACGCGAGCCGCACCGGCGAGCCGATGCTCCGCCCGCTGGTCTACGAGTTCCAGGACGACCCGGCCACCTACAACCTTGCCGACCAGGCGATGCTCGGCCGCTGGCTGCTGGTGGCCCCGGTGCTGGAGAAAGGCGCGACCTCGCGGCGGGTCTACCTGCCCAAGGGGCGCTGGTACGACTACTGGTCCGGGACGGTGGTCGAGGGCCCGGCCACGGTGGAGCTGTCGGTGGCGCTGGGCTCCGTGCCGCTGTTCGTCCGCGCCGGGGCGGTGTTGCCCACCACCGAGCCCATGCCCTGGTCGGACGCCGAGCCCGCGCGCTCGCTGACGCTGGACCTGTTCCCCGACACGACGCCGAGCTCGGTCTCGCTCTACGAGGACGAGGGCGACGGGTTCGCGTACGAGCAGGGCGGCTTTGCGCTGACGCACTTCACGCTGTCGGAGGAGAACGGCACGGTCCGGCTGGCGTGCGACCGGCGCGAGGGGAACTGGGCCCCGGCACCCAGGCGGCTGCGAGTGCGGATCTGGAATGCGAAGAGCATCACCCGGGTGGAGCTGGATGGCAGAGCGCTGCCCGAGGTCGGTCCCGAGGACTCGGTCGTGGGCGTGGGCTGGCACAAGAAGCGGGACGGCTCGCGGGTCACCGTGGTCTTTGGAGAGACCGAGCCGTTCGAGCTGAAGATGATCGCGGGATAGTCTCGACCGCACCGACTGAAGGCGCCGCCTGCCCCCAGCGCACAGAGACCGATTTCCGCAAGGCTAGACTCGACTCAGTCACGCACCGTCTGTCGGTTTCCACACAAGGGCTACCTCAAAGATCGCACGCACCAACACCAGAGCTGCCGACCTTCATCAACGAACGACCCCTCGCCGGTCCAAGCATCGACGGCCCAGGCCGCCCTAGGTAGTTCCGGGTGCATCGATGATGTCCAGAGGTGGCGCTTCACTTCGGGGAACAGCCACGACTCGACCCGGCTCAGCATTTTGACCAGGGCCTTCAGTTCAGCCTGCGTTGGCAGGCGCCACCCGCTCCCCTCCAAGTACAGCAGCGACGCAAACCGCCGGCACTCCGCGAGAGGCGCGCAGGGGTTCGCACCGCAGTCCCGCTGCCACTCTAGCTTGGCAACTCGGTCGATGACGGTGCGCCCACCTGGGGCAAGCATGAACCGAGGAGGTGCGCTGGCGACCGGCGCATCGGTTGGCCTCGAACCGCTACCGCCCCCGTAGCCACGCACCGCACCCAAGGCAATGAGCCGGTCCCTGAAGCGGTGCTCCCAGCCCTCGTGGTGCTTCAGCCTCTCGACGTAGTGTGCCTTCTTGAGGTTCGTGATCCACATCGCCTTCTTCAACAACTCCCGCTCGAAGACCGACCTCTCGTACACGAACGCCGCGTTCCCCTTCTGGGAAAACTCGATGACGACGTGGTTCTGGAACATCAGATAGAAGGCGTCCCCCTTCTTCTGGTCCAGGAGGCGGTTCGTTCTCCTGAGCCTCGCCTTCATCTCGAGGTGCGCGCCGGAGAACACCCGGCCCAATCGGTCCTTCGTCTCGTCGGACAGGAAGAAGCCAGTTCCGCAGATGTGCTTGAGGAACTGCTGCCAGAACCTTCCGCGGTCTTGATCGGTCTCGATGTACTCGAAGAAGACCTGCATGTCCTCGCTGATCAGCTTCTCGAGGAGCCCCTCGTAGCCCTTCGGAGACAGCGCTCGGACGTGCTGCCATCCCACTGTCTCCGGCGCCATCCGCGGGTCACGGAACTCCCGCGGATCACGGAACGACGAGCGGAACACGATCTCCCTGAGAAGGGCCTCCGCCCCTGCGTTCAGGGGAGCCCCGCCGCCAGGAAGCAACAGCGCCGACACCGCAGCGGCCTGCGCCAGCGGGTTGTCGGGGATGCCTGCCGGAAGCTGGGTTCGCCCGCCTTTATCGAACGACGACCCGACCACCTCCCGCGCCCGAGGGAGCAGCATCGCCTCGAGCCGAACATCCTGCTTGATCTCCTCCCAGCGTTCCTCGCGGGGCTCAGCGTTCCTAAGCAACCAGAACCCCACCACTGAGGAGGTGTACTGCCAGCGCGGGCTCAGACGTTCCCGTCCCGTTGCCGCTTGGAGAAGCCCTTCCAGGGAAGACTCGCGTCCATAGAAGAGGGCCGTCTGGGCGGCAGAGAGGCTGGAATCTGGCTCGAGTACGACCTGGCGAAGGGCTTCGTCGGCAAGGAACGTCATTTCACGAGGAGCGCGGCGAAGGAGCCCTTCCCAGCGAAGAAACTCATCCCCAGGCATCAGGTGGCGGCGCGAGAACAGGGCGTCCAGGAAGACCCGCCACTCACGCGCCCCGACCAGAAGACGCTCCAGGTCACTCGGTTCAAAGCGTTCGAACATGGAGCACGCTGCACGCCGCTCCCGCTTCGTCAGACGCTCAGGCTCGTCCTCGCGCAGCACTGCCTGGACGCGTGCGAGAAGGACCTCAACGTCCGGAAAAGGTTGAAGCCGTTGGGCCCCAAGACCTGCCATTCCGCTCGCAACCCTGAGGCTGGATGCGGCGGCGAGCACGCGCTTCTCCGCGGCTGTGAGGGCCGCCTCCACATTGCGCGCCGCGCTCTGAAGCCAAGCAGCGACGTCGTCTTGGGTAGGGTTGCTCATTGCGCCTGGCTGGTTTGAAGTTCCGACTTCATGCGAACCTTCAGCACCACTCGCCGGTCGACCGGTTGATCCTCTTCTCGCTCCGGATCGTCCCATTCGCTCCCACTAGCTGGCTGGACCGGGCCACGGCCTGCAACGACAAACTGGCCGTCGAGGCATTTGCGAAGCGAGTCGTTTTCCTCGAATGCCGCGCGCATCTCCAGGTACACGTTCTGAGCACGGGCGGCGCTCAGACGCACATTGTTTGCAAAGCCGTCCTGTTTCCACGCCTGTGCCCTGCACGGAACAGCGCCACACTTCACAGCGGCCGGACAGAACCCCTTCTTCGAGGTATGTCCCTCAAGCGTGATGCTTTGAACTGAGGCCTGTTCCCCGCACACACGGTCGAATACAGGGCGAAGCAACCGTCGGGCCTCCGTCGGCTGCTGCAGATTGCATTCCCCCGACTGAAACGAGAGGTGCTGCTCTTGGACTACCAACTCGATTAGAAACGGGTCGAGCTCGGGGGCGTACTTCACTACAGCCTTCTGCTCCTTCACGAGCTCAAGACCCTTCAGAAGGGCAACGAGGTTCTGTGTATTGGTTATCGAGTCGCGCCGGTTCTTGTCGTACCGGTCGGCCTCTATTGCCCTGGCCTTCAGCTCTATCGCCCTGTTCCTCAGGTTGTTCACCAGCTGAGTAGTCAGCAGCATAAACACGGCCATGAGCAGGAGGAAGACCACTGCCACGCTGGCCATCAGGTCAGTCAAGCTGCTCGAGAATCCTTGGCCGTGGGGCTGACTCTGACTCATCGCACGCCCCTTACTTCCGGATGCTGGGAACAGTCTTGGTCAGGGTCTCGACCGCCTCCGTCAGCTCTTCGACCTTTTCCCCAACATGGGTGCCGTAGTTCTGTGTTGCGGTGTTGAGCTTGTCGGCCAACACCGACCACGATGTCCCCAGTTTCTCCGTGCTCTGCTGCACGGATTCGGTCACCTGCCGAATGAGGATCGGCCAGGTGGTCTGCATCTTCTGGAGGAGTTCGGATTGCCGCTGGCTCTCCGAAGCCAATTGCCCCAGGACCTCCTTCGCCTGCTCTTGGCCCAGCGAGACGCGCTTCAGCAGGCCGTCCGCCTCCACAGTTGTCCGCTGGAGCGCCGCGGCAGCGTCTACCATCGCCCTCGTTGACTGGGCGGTGGTCGCCGCGAGGCCGGCCGCCTCGCGCGCTGTGGCTGCAAGCCTCTCGCTCGCACCGCCGAGGGCTTCTGTGACCTGCGTTACTGAGCCACCCGCCTGCTCGATGCTCTGCGCCATGCTGGATGTCCGCGCAGCATGGGCATCTGCAGCCGACTGCAACGATGCCACGATCTGATCTATGTGGACCTTCGAGGTGCCCAACACCTGAGTGAGCGCCTCCCCGCCGTTGCGGGCCAGACTCGCACCCATTTCCTCCATATGCCTGTTCGACCTGTGGACGATGCCATCGACGAGGGCGTTGGTGTTCTGCTGCTGCTGGCGGAGGTCTTCAACTACTTGCCGCAGTTCCGCTGCGACCGCCTGCATCTGCGTGCTCATCGTGGGCAGGACCTCGCTGAACCCGAGCAGCATCTTGGACATGTTCTGGGTTTCGCTGGAGAAGCCTCCGCTAACCGCGTCCTTGAGGTGCTCCAAGAGCTTCTCCACCTCAGAAGACGATTGCTTCACGAGGACTTGATGGATCTGCTCCAGCGAGGCACGCAGGTCCTTGCTCAACTGCTCTGCGTTCTGCGTGATGAACCCGCCGAGCTTCTCCTCGATGGAGTCAATCGCCTGCTTCACCTCCGTCAGTCGTCGCGCGACCTCTTCCGCGATGGTCTGCTTCATCATGTCGGCCAGCTTCACCGACACCTCCGAGCCGAGGTCTTGAACGCTGACAGTTATCTGCTCCAGACGGCCCAGCGCCTGCCTCATCGCGGCCACTCCAGTGCACATCTCGTGGCGAACCCCGACCACTTCAGTTGCCAGGGTCTCCCGCCCTGCCCTCGCCTCGGTCGTGATTGCCTGCTCCAGGGCCCCGATCCGCCTGAGCATTTCGGCCTGGGTCCAGACGGCGCACGCATCCAGGCTTTCCCAACTGAGGGCCAACCTTCCCGCGGCGGCACCTGCAAGGCCCACGGCGCGGCTGCGCATGGCACGGAAGAGGGCCTGGTGAACAATGGTGAGGAATATGCCCAAGCACGAGATCAGGAATTTTGCCCCGAGCGTGGAGACCGCATCCGCCAGTCTGTCGCCGGACCCCGCGCCAGCGGCGGCTGCCCCGGCCTGCGTGGCCTGAGCCCCCTCCGCCGAAACCGCTCGAATTGCTGGAGCAACGTCACGGAACAGCACCAACGCGATCAGAATGAACGTGAAGACAAGTGCCAGTCCCGTGAAGATCGTTCCGATCCACGCACCCCAGCCCCCATCCATGAAGGCTCTGGCGTGGTCCTCGAACACATCCCCCAACGGACGGGAGAGCACTGGCTTTTCCTCTCGCATGCCCGCAAGCACTCGGCGAACCGCAGCCGAGAGGCTCCTCTGGTCGCGCGTCAGCTCTTGCTGTTGCGTACCAAGGCAACCGCGGATGCCCTCCTCGGCCCATTGGAATAGCGACCGGCTTCTCCGCAGGGTGAACCAGAGAAGCAGCACCGAGATTGCCATCAGCGTAACGAGCACTCCTGCCAGCCCGGCAAGCACTGGCTCACTCAAGGCAATAAGTATCGCCGTCATTGGGCACCTGCCTCGGAGATCTCTGAGTTCATGAGCGCCTCCAGGTCGGCAGCCGTAGGGGCGGCTGCGTCCTGCGGCACGAGGAAGTTGGAAGCCAACTCCCGCTTCTTCTTCGCGAGGTCGTGCAACCGGATGTCGAAGCCTCGGGTCGGGTCGTCGGGGTGATGCAGCAGCGGGTAGTACACGGTCACAGGCTTGGTCTGCCCGATGCGGTAGGCCCGGTCAGTTGCCTGGTCCTCCTTCGCGGGGTTCCACCAACGACCGTAGTGCACGACGTGGTTCGCCGCGGTGATCGTGAGCCCCACCCCTGCCGCGAGGGGGCTCAGCACGAGCACCCCGAACCCCTTCGCCTCCGAGAAGGCCTCGATGTGCCTCATCGATAGACGCCGCTGGTTGGACTCGCCGTTGACTACCCGCACCGTCGGGAGGCGGAAGTGCTCCCGAAAGACATGGCACAGGATTGTAGCCGGTCATGAGTTTCCGCCTGACTTCGGCCAAGAGCTCGCCACGAAGCGG
>CAZAIE010000324.1:0-7419 GCA_964485035.1 uncultured Myxococcaceae bacterium
GGTCCAGCGCCGTGGCGGGCAGCACCGAGAGCGCCTGCGCCTCGGAGGAGAACCTCACCGCCCCGCTGGACGGCCGGGGGACGAGGAGCCCGGAGAACCGCGAGTAGCGCACCTCCTCGGAGGAGTCCTGCGCCGGGCAGGCCTGCTCCAGCGGCGCGGTGGCCAGCGACGGGGCCTGCGAGAGCGCGCTCGGCAGGGCGGTGCGCAGCCACGGCAGGCGCACGGGGGTGCTCACCGGCTTGTAGTCGGTGGGACGGGAGAACTGGTCCAGGGGCAGGACGTCGAGGTCTCCTCCCGCGCCCGCGGTCACCACCTCGCTGCAGTGGGTCGAGGCGAGGCCCACCACGAAGTCCCGCCGGTAGGTCACCGAGCGGGCCTGCGCGTCCCCGGAGGCGGCCACCACCAGCTCGCCGTAGCCCGCGAGCAGGAAGCTCGAGCTTCCACCGACGAGCGAGGTCGGTCGGAACAAGACAGGCACCCGCCGCTTCACCACCGGGGTCGACTCGCCTGGGTGGCCCACGCCCAGGTACCGCAGCTCCGGCGCGGTCAGCTCCCGGCCGGTGAGCGAGGGCTGGACCAGGACGGTGCTCTCGCAGCGGCCAGCGAAGCGAGGTACCTCGACCCGCAGCGCGTCGCCGTCCACCGTCGTCCGGGCCAGCTGTCCGGCGACCTGCACCTTCAGCTGGGCGAGCGGCAGGGGCTTGTCGAAGGTGAGGCGGACCTCCTCGCCTCCGAAGGCCTGCGCGGGGGTGACGGTCACCGTGACGGTCGGGGGCACGGGCGCGACCGAGAAGTCCTGGCAGGAGAGGGCGAGCAGACCTGCTGCCACGGCGGCGAGGGTGGGCATGCGCATGCCGCCGATTCTAGTCCCGGCCTCCCCTTCCCGGAGGAGAAGGCCACGGACCGACGATGGCATTTGCGGCGGGAACGTCGCCGGTGTACACACCGCGCCCCGCTGGCCCCAGGGCCAGCACCGGGAGGGGTCGGAGGCGTGGATGTCGCAGCATGAGCAGAGGCTGGTCGGCCGCTGGCGCGTGGAGCAGGGGCTCTTCGCCGGGCTGGAGTACGACTTCCGCGAGGACGGCAGCTTCGTGATGGAGATGTCCGAGTTCCGGGTGCACGGCGCCGGGCGGTATCACGTCCGCGCGGATGGCCCGCCCTTCGAGATCGACATCCACTTCGTGAAGCACTCGGCGCCAGAGGGGCTCGGGGTCGTCCGCGGCATCTTCGACGTCCAGGACGACCTCTTGAAGATGAAGGTCGGCTCGCTCTCCGACGAGCGCTGGATGGACCCCGGTGCCTTCATTACCTACGCGCGCGCGGCCTGACGGGCAGGGCCCGGGCACTGGCCGGGAATTCGAGGTGGCCGCAGGCTGCCTCTAGAATCCGCCTACCCCGATGGTCCTTCGCTCCCCACTGCTCCTGGCTCTCTCCCTCGTCCTGGCGGCGTGCCGCACCGTCGCGGGCCCGGTGATCCTCGAGCCGCTCCCGCCGCTGCCTCCTCCGCCGCCTCCTCCTCCGCTCGACCAGACCGCGGCGGCGCCTCCGCCCAGCCTGGTGCTGACCCCCCGCGGCGATCCCAAGAGCCTGGAGGCCATCGCCTACGACCGGCTCCTCGAGCGGGACTTGGTGGATGGACTCCCCGCGGGCTTCGCGCAGGTCTTCCCGGACCGCTACACCATGGTCCCCGGCGTCCTCGGGTTCCGGGGCGGTCCCCGACGCGACGGGGGCTCGTGGGGCACGGCCCGGCTCTCGCAGCGGCGCCTGCGACCAGCGTGGGTGTTCAAGACCTCCGAGGGGAAGCCTCCGTGGGGCGGCGGCTCGGGGTGGACCGGCCAGCCGACGCTCGTGCAGTGGCCCGACGTGGTGCGCCACTCGATGCCGCTCGTGGGCCAGCAGCGCACCAACCGCGGGCTGGTGGAGGTGGTGCAGGGCTCGCTCGACGGCCACGTCTACTTCCTGGACCTCGCCACGGGAAAGCCCACCCGCCCGGCCATCGACACCGGCAACCCGATCAAGGGCAGCGTGACGGTGGACCCGCGCGGCTACCCGCTGCTCTTCGTGGGCCAGGGCATCCCGCAGGGGCGGCCCATCGGGCTCAGGGTGTACAGCCTGCTCTCCAACCAGGAGGTGTACTTCCTGCCGGGCCGCGACCCCGAGGCGCTGCGGGACTGGGGGGCCTTCGACAGCTCGGGGCTGCTCAACCGCGCCACCGACACCTACGTCCAGCCAGGGGAGAACGGGCTCGTCTACCTGCTCAAGCTGCGCACCGAGTTCGACCCCATCGCCCCGGCGATCACCGTGAAGCCGCAGGTGGTGCGCTACCGCTACGCAAACGCGGCGAACCCGCACCTCGGCGTGGAGAACTCGGCGGTGGTGCTGCGCAACCTGATGTTCTTCGCCGACAACGGCGGGACGGTCACGGCGCTGGATCTCACGACGCTCACTCCAGCGTGGGCCTTCGAGGCGGGCGACGACACGGACGCCTCCCTGGTGCTCAGCGAGGAGGATGGCGCGGCGTTCCTCTATACGGCGAACGAGGTGGACAAGCAGGGGCCGGGGGGAGTGAGCACTGCGCGCAAGCTGGACGCGCTCACGGGAAGGCCGGTCTGGGAGCACGCCTACTCCTGCCGTCGCGGCGTGGAACCGAGGTCTGCGACCGAGAACGGGAACGGGAACGGACACGCAGAGAAGGAGGCGAAGAAGATCGACGCGGGGGCCTTCTCGACACCGCTCCTGGGAACAGGGGACGTCGCCGACCGGGTTGTCTTCACGCTCTCGCGCTGCCCGGACTTCGAGGGCGGGCTGATGGTGGCGCTCTCGAAGAAGACCGGCGAGGAGCTCTGGAGGCGGCCGCTGAAGCGGTATGCGTGGCCCAGCCCCACGCTGGTGAGGACGCCGGACGGGCACACCTACTTCCTGCAGGGGGACATCGGCGGATCGCTGCACCTGATCGACGCGCGCGACGGGTCGGTCGTGGACTCGCTGAAGCTTGACGGTGGCATCGAGTCGTCGCCGGCGGTCTTCGGAGACACCGCGGTCATCGGCACCCGGGGCGGGAAGATCTGGGGTGTCCGCCTGGACTAGCCGTCCCGGACGGGTTTCAGGCGGCTCGGGAGTGACGCGGGTGGTGGTCCGGACCCTCCGGGAAGAGCGCGCGGAGCCGGGTGAAGGCGAGCTCGGCCGAGCCGTAGCCCTCGGCGCACTCCGGGCAGAGGCAGGCGAACTGCGTGGAGCTGAAGACGAGGAGGATCGGCGCCTGGCCGGTCACGTCCCTCTTGCAGTCCGCGCATTCGACGATCAGCCGCTCGCCCATGGCTTGTCCCTCCGTCCGCGAACGCCGATGCACGCTCCGGGCCGAGCAGCACGACGCAGGAGATCCGGGGAGATCGCTCGCGCGGGGAGCGGGTCGGGGTCGACGGAAAGGGCAGTGGTGCCCCAGCGGTTGCCAGGATTCGCGCACCGGATAGGCTGCGCGCGTGACCGTCCGCCTCGTCCTCCTCCGCCCGCGCAACCCCGAGAACCTCGGCGCCGTCGCGCGCGTGATGAAGAACTTCGCGCTCCCTGACTGGGCAATCGTCGACCCCCGGACACATGACTTCCACGCTGCGCGGCGGGTGGCCGTCCACGCCGAGGACTTGCTCGACCGTCCCCGGCTGGTGGACACCCTCGACGAGGCGGTCGCGGACTGCGTCTGGGTAGTGGGGACCAGCTCCCGGAAGGTGGAGGGGAAGCGCCGGCTGCAGCCTCGGGAGGTGGCGCAGGAGGCGCGGGCGCGTGAGGCCGCAGGGCCGGTGGCGCTGGTCTTCGGTGACGAGCGCAGTGGGCTCACCAACGAGGAGATCGACCGCTGCCACGACCTCTCCGTGGTGCCGACGGATCCCGCGCAGCCGTCCATCAACCTGGCGCAGGCGGTGCTGGTCTACGCGTACGAGCTGGGCCAGGCGCGGCAGCCGGACACGGCCGGCGCGCCCCTTCCCCAGGCCGCGACGGACCGCGAGCTGGAGGTGGTGGAGGAGGCGCTGCGCGAGGGGCTGCGCGCGTCGGGCTTCCTGCGCGGCCCCGAGCGCCACGTGGTGAAGGACCTGCTCACCACCCTGCGGCGGGCGCGGCTGACCCGGGCGGAGGCTCGCCTGTGGATAGCCGCGCTGAAGAGCGCGCTGCGCTGACCGGCAGAAACACCAGGCGCCGGTCCCGTTGGGAACCGGCGCCCGGAAGGTCTCGAACGCTGGAGCCGACTAGCGGATCATCGCGCCAGTCTCGTCCATCCACGCCTTGGCCATCTCGCGCTGCTTGGCGTCCTTGATGAGCCGGTCGTTGATGCGGTCGCGCAGTTCGGTCATCCGCTCGCGCGGCGCCTGGAGCTGCTTCATCTGGATGAGCGCCTGGGCGTACTGTTGGCAGCCCTCGGCCCACTCCTTCTTCTCGAAGAGGATGTCGCCGAGCTTGGAGTAGGCGGCGGGGAAGTACTCCTGCACCTCGAGGGCGAGCTCCAGCTCCTTCTTGGAGCTGTCCATCAGCTCGGTCTCCTTCTTGGTGTCCTTGGGGTCGGGCATGAAGCTCTGGCGCGCGTCGAAGAGCGCGGCGCCCTTGGCGTAGTGGGCGAGGGCGTTGAAGTTGTTCGCGTCGATCGCCTTGTCGAACCGGACCAGCGCCTCGGCGGGCTTGCCCACCTTCATCAGCAGGTTGCCGTAGGCCAGGTGGTAGCGGTCGTCCTCCTTCAGGGACTTGGTGTACCCGTCGAGCAGCGCCTGGGCCTTGGCCGCGTCACCGGCCTCGAGCATGGCGTTGGAGCCCGTGTAGTAGAACTCGGGCACGTAGCGGTCGAGTTCCAGGGCCTTGTCGAACGAGGCGGCGGCGGTGACGTTCTTCTGCATCGCCAGCGCCTTGCCCTTGGCGAAGTGGGCCCAGGGGTACGCGGGGTAGGCGGCGATGGCCTCGTCGGCGAGCTTCACCGCGTCCTCGAACTTCTGCTCGAAGCCGCGCAGGTCGCTCATCGCGGTGAGGAGCATGGCCTTGAGACGGGGGCTCATCTCCTCGGCTGGGCGCTTCATCAGCTCGTCGAGGGTGTCGGCGGCCTCCTTCACCTTCTGGCCGCGGGCGATCTGGGAGCGGGCGCGCCCCACCAGCGAGCGGACGTGGTCGGAGTTGGCCTCGATGCCCTTGGCGTAGAACGCCTGGGCGTTGACGTAGTCGCCGTCCTCGAAGAACAGGTCGCCGAAGTCGCAGGCGAAGCGCGGGTTGCGCCACTCGGTGTCGGCGCTCTTCTTCAGGGCGATCTTCGCCTCGTCCAGGCGGCCCAGCGCGCGCAGCGCCTTGCCCAGGCCGTTGACCACGTGCGAGCTGGCCGCCTTCTTGGTGATCTCCGAGGCGTACTTGTGCGCCTCCTCGTACTTCTTGTCGGCCAACATCACCTGGATGACGGCACCGAAACGCTCGTTGATCTTGGCGTCGGTCTGGTCGGCCTTCTTCGTCCACTCGCGGGCATTGGTCGCCTCGGAGTCGAGGCCCAGCTCCGTCCAGCGGGCGGCGTAGAGCTCGCCCAGCGACGCCAGCGCGAAGGGGAAGTTCTTGTCCAGCGCGACCATGGCCAGCAGCCGCTTCTCGGCCTCGCCGTAGGCCTTGGGGCTGTCCTTGATCATGTACTGCTTGGCTTCCTTGCCCAGCTCGCGCACCTGGCGGCCGGTCTGCTCGCTGCGGTGGTAGAAGTACAAGCCAGTGCCGAGGATGGCCGCGGCGATCAGGATGTCGCGCATGAAGCCCAGCAGCGTCTGCCGCGGGCGCCAGTCGGTGACGGGCTTCGCCGCAACTGCGTTCGTGTCCTTGGCCATGGGCAGTCTCCTCGAGGCGGAGGCGGGTCGCGGGAGGTGGGTCACGCCTCCCTGCGAAAGGCCCGGAGAATGCACTGGCACACGACCCCAGTCAAGGTTCGCGAAGGCCGCGCATCGCCTTGAACCGAGGGAGGAATTTGTGAATCAGGGGGTGTGGCTTGCGCTCAGATCCCGCTGACGATCCGCCAGGCCGACCCCTCGCGCTTCAGGGCCATCTCCTTGGTGTCGGACTCGCGCTTCCACTGGGCCACGCCTTCGGGCCCTGGGATCTGGTAGTTCACGTCGAAGAAGTACTGGACCTTGGCGGTCTCACCCTCGACCACGATGTTCTTCACGTCGAGCGAGGCGCGCAGGGTCTTGGTGTTGTCCGCCCACTTCTTGAGGCGGGTCTCCAGGCCGGCGTAGTCGAAGTCGTCGCCGCCCTCGGGGGTGCCGCTGTCGTCGAAGAAGCCCTTGCTCACCAGCTTCATGATCCCGTCGACGTTGCGGCTCTCGAGCGCGGCGCGGTAGGAGCCGAGCACGTCGAAGATCTCGTGGGCCTCGGGGGTGTCGCGGATCTCGGTGCCCGGGAGCAGGCGGGGGGCGCAGCCGGTGGTGGCGAGCGCGGTGACGAGGGCAAGGCCGGCGAGCGCAGAGCGCATTCTTCCTCCGGGGGGTAGCAGCGAGGGCTGGAACGTATGCCCTTGCAACCGGGGCACTGTCAAACTATTCCCCCCTCCATGTGCGGGCGGTACACGCAGACCAGCGACGCCTCGAAGCTGCAGCAGCGCTTCCGTGCCTTCACGGTCAAGGAGCCCATCGTCGCGGGCTACAACATCGGGCCCACGCAGCCGGTCGCCGTCCTCGCGGACGAAGAGGGACAGAAGGTCATCGGCCTCGCGCGCTGGGGCCTGGTCCCGGCGTGGAGCAAGGGGCTGGGTGGCGCCCCGCACCCCATCAACGCGCGGGCAGAGACGGTGGCCACGAGCAACCTCTTCCGGCGGCTGCTCACTCACCGGCGGTGCCTGGTCCTGGCCGACGGCTTCTACGAGTGGGAGGGCGGCAAGGGGCGCAAGCTGCCCACGAGGTTCGTCTTGCGCTCCCGCGAGCCGTTCGCCTTCGCCGGGCTGTGGGACGAGTGGAAGGATCCCCAACGGCCGGAGGCCCCTGCGCTGCGCACGTGCACCATCGTCACCGTCCCGGCGAACGAGCTGGTCGCGACCATCCACGACCGCATGCCGGCGATGCTGCGGCCGGAGCAGGAAGACCTCTGGCTGGACCCCGCGGTGCGCGAGCCGGTGCGGCTGCTGGCCCCGTACGACGCGGGGCAGATGGAGGCCTATCGGGTCTCGCAGCTGGTGAACGATCTGCGCATGCAGGGGCCGGAGTGCCTCGCGCCGCTGCCCGCCGCGGGCTAGCGCGCGCGCTTGAAGCACCAGACCACGTCGCGGCCCGTACCCCCGGCGCCCACCATCTCCCAACCGTCGGCGCCCAGCTGGTTCGCCTTGTTGGTGATGCGGTCCTCGTCGTTCTCGTCGATGCACTTGTACTCCCAGCGGGCGCGGGCGGGGGCGGCGTACGCCTGGGGCTGGGCGATGTACACCGGCTG
>CAZAIE010000325.1:0-7413 GCA_964485035.1 uncultured Myxococcaceae bacterium
CTCGACGAGCGCGCGGAAGCCAGGCCGGGCGACGAGCACCACCAGCGTCACCAGGATCGCCGTGGCCTCGAGCGTGTAGATGAGGCCGGTGAAGCCCTCGAGGATGACTGCGAGCAGGGGGACGACGAGGGTCAGCAGGGCGAGGCCGGCCATGATCTTCGCTGAGGCGCGGGAGGCGAGGAGCGCCGCGACCAGCACCAGGAGGCCGCAGCCGATGCCCAGGGAGAGGAGGGTGGCGGCCCAGAAGGGCATCACCGCGGCGAGGTAGCCCAGGAGCGGGAAGGTGATCGCGTAGGACGAGGCGAGCAGGGTCACCTCGAGCAGGCGCAGCTCACGGCCGGCGGCGGCGAAGAGCAGCACCGCGCCCAGGAAGAGCACGAGCCAGAACGCCCAGGCGCGCAGCGAGCTGGTGGAGATGATGTGGTCGAAGCTCTGCTGCGAGGGGAGCACGAGCCCGACCGGGACGCCGGACTCCAGCGAGGGGAAGCTCCAGGTGAGCGCGGCGCCCTGGGCCGCGGGCTCGACGCGGCTCGCGGGCACGACCTCGGGCGGGTAGTCGTAGTTGGCGCCGCCACGGAACTGGAAGCGGAGCTGGAAGTCGTTCACGCGGCTCGCGGGGTCGAGGCGCCAGACGAAGGAGTCGAGGCCGCGGCCGCGGTAGCCGATCTCGAAGCGCAGCTTCTCGCCGGGGCGGGCGCGGCCCGTCCAGACCAGCTTGCTCGCGTCCTCGGCGAGCTCCACCGGGGCGGGCTTGCCGTTCACCTGGAAGGTGAGGTCGGAGAGCAGCACCTGGTTGGAGCGCATCTGCATCGGGAAGACGAAGGCGAGGTCGATGTCCGCCGGCTCGGGGTTGTGGACCTCGAAGGCGCCGGCGAGCGTGAAGTCGAAGCCGGAGAAGTAGACCAGGCCGCGCTTGCGGTAGTTCATCGCCGCCTCGACGGTGACGTCCTGCTTGTCGAGCGCGAGCGGGCGCAGCTCGCCGAACACCGCGCCGCTGGCGACGTAGCGGACCGAGGGGGAGGGCTGCTCGATGGGGGCGCCCCAGCGGTCCATGACGTCGCGGCGCATGTCGCTGTCGGCGAAGCTGCCGCGGTCGACGACGCGGACGGAGAGGGCCCCGGTGACTAGCAGGACGCCCAGGAAGCTCGCGAAGAGGTGGCGGACGAACAAGAGGCGCAGCACAGCGAGGAAGGCACGAAGCATGGCGGCTCCCAGAAGGACGGACCGAGGAGCCGGTTGCAGGCCGGGTGCCAGGGGCCAACGTCGCGGGATCACGGGGGAAGGAGGAGCGCTGCGGGTGTGTGGCCGCGCTTCAGTGCTCACCGGAAGCGGGAGAGCCGCACCCGTACAGGCGAGGAGTTCGTCCGTCGTCCGCTGTGGCTGCGTCTCTCGGACCTGCGTCGTGGTGGTCATCCCCTGCCGGGGCGGTCCCCTCAACTGGTGGAACTCCTACCCTCGCGCTGTCGAGGAAACCTTGCCGGACTTCCCAGGTGGTGGTGGTCGGGAGCGAGACCCGCCGGTGGGGACTGCCAGCGGCGTACACGTTCGCGTTCGACGGCGAGCAGGTCGGACCGAAGTGGTCCTCGTACCAGCGCGCGAACCACCCTGCGAACGGCGCGCGCAGGGGGCCGACCCACGCCATCAGGACGAGCACGGCGAGGGCGGCCACGACCGAGATGGCCGCGGCGACCGGCAGGTTCCTTCGCAGCCAGCGTGGTCTGGGCTTCATGTCGCCTCCCGGGGGGCTCCCGGAAGAACGAACGGTCGGCACGCAGCGTGGTGCGATCGGCTCCTCTCGATGACCGACCGCGAAGCAGCTTCGGACGTCCGACCGACCTCGGCTGGGCGCCGCGCTCCCGGTCACCGGAAGCGGACGATCCGGACCTGTGCCGCCGAGGCGAGCGGCTCGAAGGCCTCGAGCATCAGCCCCAGCGCCGCGTCCTCGTCGAAGCGGCCGGAGCCTGCGCCGACGATGGGGAAGCCGACCGAGGCGAAGCCGTGCTGGTCGACGAGCGCCATGGCCGAGCGGACGGAGCCCTGGATCGACGCGCGGGTGGCAGTCCAGAGCAGGTTGATGCCGGCGACGTGGATGATGGCGCGGAAGGGGAGCCTGCCTGCACAGGTGAGCCGCGCGGCGCCGAGCGGGAGAGGTCCCGTGCGGCCGATCTCGCGGAAGGGCGCGTACCCGGCCCTGCGCTTGATTGCCCCGGAGACGCCCTGGGGCAGGAGCAGCCACCAGGGGATGACGTTGCGGTTCCAGGCGTTGACGATGACCTCGACGGGTTGGTCGAGGAGGTCGCCTTCGACGATCTCGGGGCGCATGGCGGGGATTGTATTCGGCCCAGGTGGCGTGTCGCGGCAGGCGTCGAGGAGGACGGGACTGCCAGGGGCCCTCGTCCTGCGCCTGGGGTCCGACCTGTTCCCAGGCAAGCCGGCGGGGTTACTTAACGTCAATTAAGTAACCCTCGTGAAAATAGGGGAGGCCTCCCTCCCGCCGTCATCGGTCCTGGGGCCGGGGAGGCGGCGCGGCTGCGGGGCAAGTGGACGTCCTTTCCAGGACTGCCCGAGACGAGCCTTTCCCTTCCAGGCCGCGGAGCGTCGTGTCGCCGTGACGGGAGGCCTGGGCACCTGCTCAGGAACGCTGGTTGCCGCGCGTGGGGATGGCGCGCTGGAAGAGCCAGTCGAGGATCCGCGCGTCGTTCAGCGCATCGCCGACGACGTGGAGCGTGGACAGCATCCCCTCGGACGTGGCCGCGTCCTCGCAGACCACCACCCGGGTCCCGAGGAACGAGGAGTGGCAGAAGCGCGCCGAGTCGCCCGCGAGGCGCAGGAACCCAACGTGGTAGTCGAGCCCGACGACGTACAGGCCGTCGCCGTGAGGGCGCACGCCGGCGACGACCTCGGCGTTGCTGCGATGGGTGAAGCGGAGCACGCCAGCGGCAGGCGTGAGGCTGCGGACGATGTTCTCGCTGGCCTGCTGGGCGAGGCGGACGCGCTCGACCTTGAGCCCGGCGTCGCGCAGCACGGTGCTGACCAGGTAGCCGCAGGCGATGGTCCCCTGTCCCGGGGTCTCGCTGGTTCCGTAGAACTCCCACCCGGTGCCGAACCAGGCGGGGATGAGGTCGCGGTCGAAGGCCTCGAGGATTGTCGCGCGGGCGCGGGCGAGGATGGCCTGGCGCTGGGCCGGCTTGGCTCTCTGGTACTCCGCGGCGAGCCGAGCGCGCTGGGTGGCGAGAGCCGAGACCGCCGACGCGTAGGCCTTCGGCGGGGTCGGCGCCTCGTTGCTGGGCGAGGCGGGTTCGGCAGCGAGCAGCGCGAGGAGGACGGGGGCGAGGGCTTGCATGCGGACGTCCCTCGCAAGCGCCCTGCCAACGCCCGCGCGGGAGGGCGGTCGGACTCCGTGCGCAGGGCGGTGCCAAGCGACGAAGCAACCTGCAACGCGGCGTGACACCGCGCCTCCCCCCAAGGACACCGCCCCGCGTCGTGCAAACGGGTGACTCCCGGCAGGTCCAGCGCTCCCAGAATGGCGGCAACGCGTCGGGGGTGGACCCGACCGGGAAGGACAGGAGGGGGCCATGCGACAGCGCTTGCTGGTCGGTGCGTGCGCCGCGCTCAGTCTCGGGCTGGTGGGCTGTGGAGAGGTTCGGGAGTGGGAGGCGGAGCCAGGGGGGGCCGCGCTGTCTGCGCCCTGCCAGGTCGGCCAGCACTGCGCGGGACGTTGCTGCGGCCTCGACGAGGCCTGCGTCGCCGGGACGTGCGTCCGTCTCTGCGAGCGCCACTGCGTGGACCGGGAGTGCGGCCCCGACGGCTGCGGCGGCTCGTGTGGCACCTGCCCGGAGCCGCTGGTCTGTCAGGAGCACGCGGGCAGCTGCATCGCCTGCATGCCGGACTGCCTCGGCCGGGAGTGCGGCCCGAACGGCTGTGGCGGCTCGTGTGGCGACTGCGCGGAGGGCCTGGGCTGCTTCGAGGGCACGTGCCTGGCTTGCGTCCCCGAGTGCGAGGGCCGGGAGTGCGGTGGCGACGGGTGTGGCGGGCACTGCGGCAGGTGCCCGTTCTGGGAGCGCTGCGAGGACGGGCGCTGCACCTGCCCGCCCGCGACCGTCCGGCTGAGCTACTCGGGCGACCTCGCCCCGCTGGAGCAGCGGTGCACGCCCGCGCCGCGGTTCGAGGCCTCCTGCGACGTGGCGATCCACGAGTGGTGCGCGGGTCACGGCTGCGCGGACACCGGGTTCGGTCCAGTCCAGCAGCGGGGCGACTCGCTGGCCGCCGTCTGCCTGCAGGCGCAGCTGCGAAAGGTGCCGCCGGGGACGCTGACGCGCTACGTGCCCGGGTGCCCCGCCCTCGGCCTCGCGAGCCCCTCGTGCACCGTCGCCTTCCACCGCCTCTGTCGCGACCACGGCCACGTGAGCGGCTTCGGCCCGACCTCCCTCGGACCGTTCCTGGTGGGGGTCTCCTGCCTGGACGAGGCGCGTGCGCTCAAGGTCCCGTGGAGGATGCTGCAGGAGTTCGGCTGCACGCTGAAGACGGCGCCCGGGGAGGCCTGTCGGTTCGCCGCGCACCGGCTCTGCGTCGCGCTTGGCTACGCTGCGGGGTTCGGTCCGGTGGACGTGTTCGGGGAGGGCGTGGTGGTGACCTGCCTCCAGCCGCCGGGTGGAGGACCCATGCCCTGCCGCGGCGGGTTCGCCTGCCCACCGCACCTCGCCTGTTGCCTGGGGGTCTGTGCCCCGCTGGGAGCGTGCGGGGAGTGATGGGAGGCAAAGGCTCCGGATTGGCCCCGGCGCAGGCTGGGGGACCACTCCCAGTAGTCAAGGACACCCTCGCCGAACCTCTCGCCGTCGGGGGTCTCGGTGGAGATGACCGCCCAGCGTCCAGCGAACTCCAGGGGAATCTCGCGGTCCTCCATGCACTCCTCCTCAATCCAGCCGAGCGGGACCGAATGCCTTGTACGACCCCCACGTCGGTTCGCTCACGGCCATGCACTGGACCTGGTGCGTCGACACGGCTGCCTGGATGGCTCGGTGGAGTGTGCCGATGTCGACTCCGCGTGGGATGTAGAAGACGAACTCCTTCATGGTTCCCATCGTGAGGACCAGGGCATGGACGCCGTTGGTGGTGGCAGCGACCCGGGTGCGGATCGTGTCCTCGATTGCATCCAGTTGCTCGTTCTCGTCGGGAGTCGGAAGCCCACCCTCGTCGGGCGAGTTCAGCGGAACGGCGAACCCGAGTTTGATGGGCAGGCCGGGATGCGCGCACCATTCCTTCGCGCTCTCGCTGAATCGGACGATCAGCGGCTTCCCCGCGTGCTCCCCCTGCGCAAGGACCCACGTGTGGGACGGGTCGGTGATGGCGGGCAGACACCCAAGGTCCTTCCACCTCCGTGAGAACGGCCACATCGGTGTCTCCTTTGCGAGCAGCGAATGCCGCTGGGCTCACCCGAGCAGCTTGAACGCCGCCCGGACGATGAGCGCCAGCACCACCACCACCGTGACTCCGCGCACGAACCGCGCCCCCAGCCGGTGCGCGAGCCGCGCGCCGAGCACCGAGCCGGCCATGTTCGCGGCGGCCATGGGCAGCGCGAGCCTGAACAGGATGGTCCCCTTCACGGCGAACGAGAGGAACGCCGCGAGGTTCGAGGCGAGGTTCACGACCTTGGCGTTCGCGGACGCCGAGAGCGGGTCGTCCCCGAAGAACCAGACGAAGCCGACGAGCAGCAGCGTCCCCGTCCCCGGGCCGAAGAAGCCGTCATAGGCGCCAATCAGGAAGGCGAAGCCCGCCAGGAACACACCGGTGGGCGCCGTCCGCCGCCGTGGCGCGAGCGACTTGGGGAGGAAGGTGACGCCCGCCGCGGCGATCAGCAGGACGAGGCAGATGGGCTCGAGCGGCCCGGGAGGGACCATGAGCTGCAGCGCCGCCCCCGCGACCGATCCCACGAAGCCGGCCGCGAACCCGACGGGGATGCGCGAGCGGTCCATCTGGCCGCGGCGCCAGTAGGTCCACGCCGCGCTGGCCTCGCCGAAGACCGCCTGGCCCTTGTTGGTCCCCAGCGCGAGGTGCGGCGGAAGGCCAGTCCCGAGCAGCGCCGGCAGCGACACCAGCCCGCCCCCTCCGGCGATGGCGTTCACGAACCCTGCCCCGAAGGCCGCGAGGCACAGGAAGGCCAGGGTGCCGAGGCTCACGAGGTCGGGAGGGCTGGTGGGGTCCAAGGGAAAGGACTAGGAATAATCGATGGTTATGTTGAAGTTACTGGAATTGCTGGGGATTCCAGGGCGCTGGCACTCGGGGATGCTGCTCGAAGACGACCGCGTCGTGGTGCCAGACTCATGAAAAACCAAGTTAATTCAGAATCTTGGGACTCTGCCGACCGACCCCTGGGAAGGCCTCCCAGGGCTCCTGGGAACCACCAGGAACGCACTTCCGGACCCCGCAGGTATTGAAGCAAGCCTGAAGGGGTCAAAGGCCCAGGGCGAGCCTCCCAGGGCCCCAGGCGCGGTCCTTGGCCGGTTTTCCCGGCAAGCAGCGGCATCCTGACGCGGTCCTTGGCCGGTTTTCCCGGCAAGCAGCGGCATCCTGACGCGGTCCGATGCCCTGACGGGGGGGCTAGGCCTTCACCCGGCGGATCAGCATCTTTGCCGGGTCGCAGGGCCCCAGGCCGTGGTGCTCGCTCGCGAAGCGGATGTGCGGCACGTCCTCGAGGGTCAGGTCCTTGCCCTGGAACTTCGCGACCGAGAGCGCCGCGCCGTCGACGCTGACCGCCGCCCGGCCTGCGAAGAGCTTGCCCGGAGAGGCCGTGGTGCCAGGCCCCTTGGGCCCGTTGTCGAGCAGCACCTTGGTGGCGTCGAGGATGGTCAGGTGCGGCTTCACCGCCACCGCGAGGTCCGCCACGCCCTTGTGGATGTTCATGAACATGTGGAACGGCTTGCGGCTCCAGACCGCGCCCATTGCGCTCTTCAGGCCGAAGGAGACGCCGGTGGAGGCGTGGTGCTTGGCCTGCGGGAGGCTGATGAACACGTCGGCCTCGAGGAAGCACTTGCCGACCTCCGTGGACCCCAGCGTGAGCGACTTGGGGATCTGCACCTCCCGGTACTCCTCGTGCTCCCCGAGCATGTGCAGCCGGACCTCGGGGAAGCCCTTCAGCGCCTCGCGGGCTCCCGTGCGCGTCCAGCACTTCTCGGGGTCGGAGAGCGGGTTCTCGGCGACGAGCACGTCCTTCGCCCCGGCCTTGAGGCAGGCCTCGGCGACCGCGAAGAGCACGTCGGGGTGCGTGCCCACCGCCCAGTCCGGCGGGGCGGCGAAGGCGAGGTTCGGCTTCAGCACCACCTTGTCGCCCTTCTTCACGAAGGCGCCGATGCCGCCCAGCGCCTCCAGCGCCGCGCGGACCATCGCCTTGCGGTCGGTGCCGGAGACCTCCACCAC
>CAZAIE010000326.1:0-7405 GCA_964485035.1 uncultured Myxococcaceae bacterium
AGCGAGGTGTGGCAGTCGAGGCAGCGCACCCCCGCGTGCTCGCCGCGGGTCACCTCGAAGCAGGCGTCGTGCTGCTCGAACCGCGCGCGGGAGAACCGCCACGGGTCGTGGCAGTCCTGGCAGCGCGTGGAGAAGCCCGAGGCCGCGTGGTCGATCGAGCCGAGGGCGGTGCGCTGGTAGTCCTTGGCGTGGCAGTCGAAGCACTGGAGCGCGGCGTTGCGGAAGCCGCGGGTGCGCACGTCCTGGTGGCATTCCTCGCAGGGGATGAGCGCGTGGCGCCCGGCGAGCGGGAAGTTCGTCCGCCGGTGCACCGAGGCGTCGAAGCGCGAGCGCCAGCTCGACTCGTCGTGGCAGCCCTCGCAGCGCTGACCCAGCTCGCCCCCGTGGGCGTCGCGGTGGCACCCCGCGCACCGGGTGGGCCGGGAGGCGCCGAAGTCCCCCGCGTGGCAGGCCTCGCAGCGCGCCTGGGCGTGCGCGCCGCGCAGCGGGAACCCGGTCCGGTCGTGGACGATGGCCGCGCCCTGGAAGCCCGAGACGTCGTGGCAGCCCTCGCAGCGCGTGCCGGCCGTCAACGTCCCCGTCGGGCTGGGAGCAGGCGTGGCGCGGGCGCTGAGCGACTCGCGTCCTGCGAAGCGCCCCTGGTGGAAGTCCTCGTGGCAGCCCTGGCAGTCCTGCGGGAGCGGCTTGTAGCGCCGCGCGGTGACGCCGGGGGCGACCGCGACGTCGGGGTGGCACCTCTGGCAGGCGAGCCCCGCGTGCTTCCCCTCGAGGACGAAGTTGGTGTTCGGCGGACGGTGCTCGAAGCGGGCGGGGAGGAAGCCCTCCACCGCGTGGCAGCGGGCGCAGTCGGTGCGGCCCTGCTCGGCGAACTGTCCCGCGTGGGGATCGGCGTGGCAGGCGTCGCAGCGCGTGGGGAGCTGCTTGTAGCGGACCACGGGCTTGCCACGGACCACCTCGGTGCGGTGGCAGGAGGTGCACGCGACCGCGGCGTGCTTGCCGGTGAGCGGCCAGCGCGTGTCGCGGGCGTGGTCGAAGCGTGCGGGGAGGAAGGCCTGGAGCGCGTGGCAGCGCGCGCAGTCGGTGCGGCCCTGCTCGGCGAACTGGCCCGCGTGGGGATCGGCGTGGCACTCCTCGCAGCGCCGCGCCGGCACGTCGAAGCGCGCGAAGCTGAACCGCTCCGGCCGCCGCTGCTTGCGGAAGGCCTCGCGGGTCTTCGCCGGCACCCGCTCCGCGAGCCGCGGATCCTGCGCGTGGCACAGGCTGCAGGCCACGGCCCGGTGCGCGCCCTCGAGCGGGTAGCGGGTCCGCGCGTGCTCCTCCATCTCGAAGGCCGCGGGCTTGAAGGAGGTGTTGCCGTGGCAGCGGGCGCAGTCCGGCGGCCGGCCCGGCGCGGAGCCTGCGATCTGACCGACGTGCGCGTCGGCGTGGCAGTCCGCGCACTGCTTGAACGGCAGCCCGCGGTACCTCGGCGGCTTGCCGTGGCAGGCGCGACACTCCGCCGCGGCGTGGGCCCCGCGCAGCGGGAACCGGGTCCTCTCGTGGAAGCCGCGCTCCTTCTCCAGGCTGCGCACCTGCTTCCAGCCGGCGGGGGTGTGGCAACTCACGCACTGCGCGCCGAGCCGCCCGCCGTGCGGGTCCTTCTGGCAGTCGGTGCACGAGGCGTGGGCGACGCCCTTGAAGCGCAGGAAGGTGGTCTGCCGGGGCGCGGGGAGGGCGTCCTTGGGAGTCGTCCGATCGTCCTCGCGTGGGTGGCAGCGGTCGCACGCGACCGGGGCGTGCCGGCCCTCGAGCGGGAACGCGGTCTTGTCGTGGGCGAACCAGGTCGGGGGCCTGAACCCCTTCTCCGAGTGGCAGCGGTCGCAGTCGGTGCCCAGCTGGCCGCGGTGCTCGTCGAAGTGGCAGGCGCTGCAGCGGGTGGGCAGTCCGAGGAAGGTGCTGCGCTCGGGCTGTTCGGAAAGGAGCTTCCTCACCACCGGGTCGGCGACGAGCCGCGGGGTGTGGCACGCCGCGCAGTCCTTGCCGGCGTGCTTGCCGGCCAGCGCAAAGCCCGTCTTGCCGTGGTCGAAGCCGGCCTTGGAGGGCTGCCACTCGACCAGCGCGAAGTCCCGCCCCTGGTGCTCGTGGTGGCAGGTCTCGCAGGCGCGGTCCGCCTCGGGGATGCGGCCGTGCAGCCCCTTGCCCTGCGCGAGGCGCGAGGCGATCTCGGGGTGGCAGGCGAGGCACTTGTCCGGGCTGAGCTGCTGGCCGGCGGCGTGGCACTGGGTGCAGGCCTTGATCCCCTCGAGCTTGGCGTGCGGCCTCGAGAGTGGGCCGGGCGAGAAGAGGTCGGCGCGCGCGGCGCCGGCCAGGAGGGTCAGGCCGAGCGCGGCGAGCACCGCAGCGCGGCGCGAGGGGAGGGGACGGGGCATCAGAAGATCCACCGGTAGCCGAGGTACAGCGAGATCGCGACGTGCGCGGCGATGACCAGGACCAGGAAGACCGCCAGCACGGAGTGGAAGAGGCGCCAGCCCGCGAGCAGGCGCCGGAAGGTGCGCAGGAACGCGGCCTGCACCTGGAGCCGGACCAGGCGGAGGGCCCCGGCGCGGAGCTCGTCGAAGTGGGCGGGGCCGTCGACCACCGCACGCAGCGGACGCAGCCGGAACGCGAGGCGCACCCGGCTGGTGGCCATGCGGGCGAGCGCCCCCAAGAACGAGCGGGGCGGCGCGTCGCCGATGCCGCGCAGCAGCTCGGAGGCGCGGTCGCCCACCAGCGTCTGCACCTGGGCCCGCGAGCGCTCGAGCTCGGCGAGCACCTCGGCCTGTCCGAGCACCGAGTCGCCCTCGGCGGGGACCAGCCCGAAGAGGAACCGACCGATCACGCCCGTGCCGACGACGATGAGCAGCGCCGCCAGCGTCGCCTGCGCGAGCTGGTTGTTCGCCTGGAACGCGGCGTGGAAGGCGATGACCAGCGGGCTCATGAAGCCCACGAACATGTGGAAGGTGAGCCAGCGGCGGATGGTGGTGCGGCCCTTCAGGAAGCCCAGCCGCTTGCGCAGGGCGTAGAGGAAGTTCGAGAGCATGAACGCAGTGGCCACCAGGCCCACGCCGTGTCCCCACAGCCCCGCCGGTCGCAGCACGGAGTGGCCCGCCGCCTTCAGGCGCGCCGCGCCGCGCAGCAGGTAGTAGTCGCCGCCCCGCAGCGCCAGGAGCGCGAGGATCGACAGCCCGAGCACGCCCAGCAGGATGGCCAGCCGCCGCCGCTTGCGCTCCTCGGCCTGGGCGCGGCTCTCGCGCGCGCCAGCGCTGACCGTCGCGGAGTGGGCCGGGTGCTCCTGGCCGTGGAACCGGCGCAGCTCCACGCCCATCTTCTTCAGGAAGTCCAGCGGCAGCTCCCCGCCGATGAGCACCAGCACGTCGTCGTTGGGGAGCGTGAGCGCGGCGCTCTCCGCACCCTGGAGCGAGACCTGCTCGGGGTCGATGCGCGTCACCTGCGTCCCCAGGAGGGCCCGGATGCGGCCTGCGGCCACGGCGGCCTCGAACTTCTCGCGGTTCGCCTCGCGGCACTTGCCCAGCGCCGCCCCGCGGTACGAGAGCGCCACCTGGGCGTCGCTCTCCTGCGCGATGGCCAGCGCCGCCTCGAGCGCCGAGTCCCCTCCGCCCACCACCAGCACGCGCCGGCCCTGGAACTGGTCCGGCTCCAGCAGGCGGTAGCTCACCTTCTCCGCGTCCTCGCCGGGGACCCCGAGCTTGCGCGGGCTGCCCCGCCGGCCGGTCGCGAGGACCACCTTGGCGGCGCGCACCGGACCCTTCTCGGTCAGCACCGTGAAGTCGCCGTCGGTGCCCTCGAGCCCCACCACCTTCATGCCCTCTGCAATCTCGAGATCCCCGCGGGCGATGGCGCGGTGCCAGAGCTCGAGCAGCTCTTCCTTGGACAGGGTGTTGCGCCGCAGGCGGCCGAAGAAGGGCAGCTCCAGCGGGTCGGTCATCACCAGCTTGCGGCGCGGGTAGTGGGCGATGGTCCCGCCCACGGTGTCCTGCTCCAGCACGCGCACGGTCAGGCCCGCGTGCCGGCAGGCGAGCGCGGCGGCGAGGCCCGCAGGACCCGAGCCGACGATGGCCACGTCCACTCCCCCGGGAGGCGTGGGCGGGCGCCGGGCGGCGAGCGCCTCGGCGGCCTCGCGCCCCTGGGTCACGGCGTTGCGGATGAGCCCCATCCCCCCCAGCTCGCCGACGATGTGCACGCCGGCGCGGCTGCTCTGGAAGTTCGCGTCCACCTCGGGGAGGTCGACGCCGCGCTCGGCGGTGCCGAAGACCAGGCGGATGGCCCCCACGGGGCACTCCAGCGCGCAGCGTCCGTGGCCGATGCAGTTGGCACCGCGGATGAGTCGCGCCGCCCCGTCCACGACGCCGAGGATGTCGCCCTCGGGACAGGCGCGCAGGCAGGAGAGGCTGCCGATGCAGATGGTCGTGTCGATCTCGGGGTGCAGCGACGCGGGGAGATGGAGGTTCAGCTCCTTGGCGTCGGCAAAGGCGGCGGCGTCCCGCGCCTCCCGCCTCCCCCGCCAGATGGCGAGGGCCCCCACCGCCGTGAGCACCCCCAGCCCGACGTACAGCAGCTCCATGGATGCGAACTCCATGCGGCGGCGATGGTGGCACGACGGGGCGGGGGCGGCCAGTCGCTGGCACTCCGCCGCGTCGTGCCCGCTCGGGGGGTCAGCCGGCCGGACGGCGCGCCAGCTTCATCGCCTCGCAGGCCACGAGGGCCCCGAGCCCGGCCCCGAGCGCGAGGAGCAAGTCGGGGAGGTGAAGTGGCGCGAAGTGGAACAGCGACTGGGCCGCGGGCACGGTCAGGACCAGGGCGAGGAAGCCGAGCGTGCCGCCGAGCACCCAGCGCATCGCCGTGTTCGGGACCCGAAGGCTGTGGAGGGCGGAGCGCGTCCACGAGCGGTTGGTGAGGATGATCCCCAGCGCGCAGACCACGAGGGTGACGAAGGCCAGCGCCCGCGCGGCGTCGGCGGAGTGCTGGACGCTGCCGAAGAGGAAGACCCCCAGGCAGGCGGCGAGGGCGATGACGCCCTGCAGCGCGCTGGCGGCCATCGAGCGCCCCGAGAAGAGCGGCTCCTTCGGGTCGCGGGGCGGACGCTGCATCACCGACGCCTCCGCCTCCTCGGCCTCGAAGATCAGGGTGCAGGACGGGTCGATCACCAGCTCGAGGAACACGATGTGGACGGGCAGCAGCAGGAGCGGCCAGTCGGGGAAGAACACGGGGATCACCGAGAGCCCGGCGATGGGGACGTGGACCGCGACGATGAAGGCGATGGCCTTGCGGATGTTGTCGAAGATGCGCCGCCCGAGCCGCACCGCGGCGACGATGGAGGAGAAGTCGTCGTCGAGCAGCACCAGCGCCGCCGCCTCGCGCGCCACGTCGGTGCCGCGCCCGCCCATGGCGATGCCGATGTGCGCGGCCTTCAGCGCCGGGGCGTCGTTCACCCCGTCGCCGGTCATGGCCACGACCTCGCCGCGGGCCTTGAGCGCCTCGACGATCTTCAGCTTCTGCTCGGGGACGACGCGGGCGAAGACGCTCACCCCGGCGACGCGCTCGCGCAGCTCGGCGGGGCTCATCGCCTCCAGCTCCGGCCCGGTGATCACCGACTCCGGCGCCTGGAGGCCCGCCTGCCGCGCGATGCTCTGGGCGGTGGTGGGGTAGTCCCCGGTGATCATCACGACGCGGATGCCGGCGCGCTGGCACTCGGCGACCGCAGCCGGGACCGTGGACCGCAGGGGATCCTCGAGGCCCAGCAGCCCGTCCAGCTCCAGCTCGAGCGCGTCGTGGCGCTCGGGGAGCGCGCTCTCCGACGGCGCGGTGCCGTGGGCCACCGCGAGCACGCGCAGCCCGCGCGCGGCGAGGAGCGAGACCTGCCGCTCCAGCGTGGCGCGCCGCTCGGGATCCAGCCGGCACAGCCGGGCGACCGCCTCGGGAGCGCCCTTCGAGCAGAGGCGCAGCGCGCCGTCCGCGGTGCGCCAGGCCTGCGAGACCGCCAGCAGCTCGGGGGTCAGCGGGTACTCGCGGACGAGCGCCAGGCCGTCGGGCTGGGCCTGGGAGGCCTTCGCCGCAGCGTGGATCGCCTTCTCCATCGGATCGAAGGGCTCGGCCTTGCTGGCGAGCACCGCGGTCTGCAGCAGCGAGACGACCCCTGCGCCGAGCCCGGGGCCGGGCGCCAGCTCCTCGTCGCCGACCGAGATCTGCGCCACGGTCATCTGGTTCTGGGTCAGGGTGCCGGTCTTGTCCACGCAGAGCACGGTGGCCGAGCCCAGGGTCTCGACCGCGGGCATGCGCCGGGTCAGCACCTGGCTCTTGGAGATGCGCCACGCGCCCAGCGCGAGGAACACCGTGAGCACCACCGGGAACTCCTCGGGGAGGGTGGCCATGGCCATGGCGATGCCGGCGAGCAGGCCCTGCTTCCAGACCTCGGCGGTGCCGCCGCGGGTGAGGCCGTAGACGACCACCACGATGGCGCAGAGCACGAGCCCGACCAGCGCGAGCCGCTTCACCAGCCGCCCGGTCTCCTGCTGCAGCGGCGTGTCCTGCTGCTCGATGGAGTGCAGCGCCTTGCCGATCTTGCCGAGCTCCGTGCGCAGGCCGGTGGCCATCACCTCGGCGAGGCCCTGGCCCGCGGTGACCAGCGTCCCGGAGAAGAGGGAGGTGGTGTCGTCGCCGCCGGGCTGGTCGAGCGCGGTCGCGCCCGGCGAGGGGAGCTTGCGCACCGGGACCGACTCGCCGGTGAGGAGCGACTCGTCCACGCTGAGGTGCGCGCCCTCGCGGAGGATGGCGTCGGCGGGGACGCGGTCCCCCTCGACGAGGAGCACCAGGTCGCCGCGGACCACGGCGCGACCCTCGATGCGGACGCGCTCTCCCCCGCGGATGACCAGCGCGCGGGGGCTGGAGAGGTCGCGCAGGGCGTCGAGCGCGCGCTCGGTGCGCCGCTCCTGCACGATGGTGATGGTCATGACCACGAAGACGAAGAAGAGCAGCAGGGCGGCGTCGCCGGGCTCGCCCATGGTGAGGTAGAGCCCGCCGGCGGCGAGGAGCATGAGGAACATCGGCTCCTTCACCACCTCGAGGGCGATGGCGTGGATCCCGCGAGGCTTCTGCGAGGGCAGCTCGTTGGGGCCCTCCTCGGCGAGGCGGCGTGCAGCCTCGGCCGGGGGGAGGCCCTGCAAGGGGGTCGGTCGTTCGGTGTTCATCGAGATGGCTCCTGCGCGGCAGGGAGGTGTGGGGAAGGGCGCCGCGACGGCGCAGGCCGCGCGGAGGACGAGGGAGCGAGGAGTCGGCAGGGCTCAGCCCGCGCGCGGGACGTGCAGGATCTCCGCCGGCACCGGCGCCTGGGGCGTGCGACGGTCCTCGTCCGCCCACCGGACCTCGATGG
>CAZAIE010000327.1:0-1646 GCA_964485035.1 uncultured Myxococcaceae bacterium
GTACAGTAGCCGCCGAACGCGCGGCCTGGATGGAGATGGTGTCGGCCGTGGGCGTCGGCGTCCATGACCGATCTCCGAATCGCCAGCGCTGGCCCACCGCCCCCCGAAGTCCCCGTGGACCCGGCGAAGGACGACAAGAAGCGTCGTCCTGCTCCGGCCAAGGCGCGCCCGGGTCGCATCCTGGCCGTCGGCGGCGGCAAGGGAGGCATCGGAAAGAGCCTGGTCGCGGCCAACCTGGGCATCGAGCTCGCCAAGCGCGGGATGCGCGTCGTCCTCATCGACGCGGACCTGGGTGGGGCCAACCTCCACACGTGCCTGGGGGTCGAGCCGCCCAGGGCCACGCTCTCCGACTTCATCGACCGCAAGGTCACCAAGCTCAGCCAGATCATCGTGCCTGCGGGCCTGCCGAACCTGGGGCTCATCTCGGGAGCGTTCGACGCCCTGGACGTGGCGAATCCGCGGTACAGCCAGAAGGTGAAGCTGCTGCGCAACCTCCAGACGCTCGCGGTGGACTTCGTGCTCCTCGACCTGGGCGCGGGCACTGGCTACAACACGCTGGATTTCTTCCTGATTGCCGACCACGGCCTGCTGGTGCTTGTGCCCGAGCCGACGTCGATCGAGAACGGGTACCGGTTCGTGAAGGCGGCGTTCTTCCGGCGGCTGGCGGCGGTGCAGCAGCTCTACGGCATCGAGAAGATCGTCAACGAGGCGATGACCCGCCGGCAGGAGAACGGGGTGAAGACCCCCTACGACGTCATCGCCGCGGTGAGACAGAAAGACCCGAAGGCCGGCGAGAGCCTGGAGCGTGAAATGGGCCGCTTCCGCCCGCGGCTCATCGTGAACCAGGCCCGCTCCGAGATCGATCGCGAGGTCGGCAACGCGGTGGTCGCTGCTTGGAAGAAGTACTTCGGCCTGGAAATGGACTATCTGGGGGCCATCGGATACGACGACGACGTCTGGAAGGCAGTTCGGAAGCGCCGGCCGGTCCTGCTGGACAGCCCCCGTTCCGAAACGGCGCGCGCGATGGCGAGCATCGCCGACCGCCTGCTCCTTCTCGATGCGTCGCCCGAGCCGACACAGGCAGGAAGATGAAGCCGCTGTCCGAACAGAACTTCTACGAGTTGCTCGACCTGGCAGTGGGCGCCACGCCGGCCGAGATCGAAGCCGCCTTCGCCAGGGCGATGGCGTACTACGGCCCCGACTCGCTCGCGATCTACAGCTTGGTCACTCCCGAGGAAGCCCGGAAGCTGGTGCGGCTCGTGGAGGATGCCTACCTCACGCTTTCGGATGAGGTGGCGCGGCGGGCGTATGACGCGAAGCTGGGCATCGCGGCCCCCGTCGCAGCGCCGGCTCCAGTGCGTATCCATGCGGCGAACCCCGGCCCCTCACGGCCAAGTCCCTGGGCAGTGCCCGAGGACGATGAAGGTCCTGCCGCTCCCGGTCCTCCTCCAGCGACGTTGGTTCCAGCCCCACCGGTGAAGCCCGAGCCGGTGAAGCCCGAGCCGGTGAAGCCCGAGCCGGTGAAGCCCGAGCCCGAGCCCGAGCCGGAGAAGCCCGAGCCCGAATCGGCGAAGCCCGAGCCCGAACTGGTGAAGCCTGAGCCCGAGCCGGCGAAGCCTGAGCCCGAGCCGGCGAAGCCTGAGCCC
>CAZAIE010000327.1:1746-7398 GCA_964485035.1 uncultured Myxococcaceae bacterium
GAGCCCGAGCCGGCGAAGCCTGAGCCCGAGCCGGCGAAGCCTGAGCCCGAGCCGGTGAAGCCTGAGCCCGAGCCGGTGAAGCCCGAGCCCGAACCGGCGAAGCCTGAGCCCGAACCGGCGAAGCCTGAGCCCGAGCCGGTGAAGCCCGAGCCCGAACCGGCGAAGCCTGAGCCCGAATCGGAGAAGCCTGAGCCCGAGTCGGCGAAGCCTGAGCCCGAGCCGGTGAAGCCCGAGCCCGAACCGGCGAAGCCGGAGCCCGAACCCAAGGCCGACGTTGCGCTGGCGCGAATCGAGGTTCCGCCACGGGAGATCGTCCCTGAGCCGGTCGAGGTGCTTCCGACCCCCTTTGCCATCGTCCGGGGTCAGCCCGTGCGCCCGCGGGCTGCCTCGTCTCCGCCTCCCCCGAGCGCGCCGCCCAGCACGGCCTCGAAGCCGCCCTCCAAGGCGTTCGAGGTCCCTCCCGATGCGGTCTTCACTGGCGAACTGCTCCGGCGGATTCGCGAGAGCAGGGGGCTGGGCCTTCGCGAGGTGAGCGATCGCACGAAGATTGGCATGGCGCACCTCGAGAACATCGAGGCGGACCAGTACGCAGCGCTGCCGGTCACCGTCTATCTGCGCGGCTTCCTGATGTCTCTCGCGCGGGAGCTCCGGCTGGATCCGCTCAAGGTGAGCAAGAGCTATCTGGAGCTGGTGGCGAAGGTGAAGAAGCGCTGAAAGGTCCAGGAATTAGAGGCGGTTGACACATGAGAGGGCCGCCACTAGCATCGTTGTCGCCTCTGACTGTGGAGCACACACAATGACCGATGAGGAGAAGGCCAAAGCAATCCGGTTGGCACGCACGATTGCCTCGGACATCTCGCTCTACAACGAGGCGAAGATCATCCAGGGCATCGAGCAGGACTGCTTCTTCGACAACTTGAAGTCCGAGATCGAAGAGGGGCGCGAGCTCTACAAGAGCCGTGTGAGCGCGGAGATCTACGGGACGACGAACTTCTTCGACCGCGCGATCATTGACGTCATCCTGGCGCGCAAGGGTCACATCAAGTCGAAGATCTGGTAGCCGTGACCCTGCGTCGTCACGTTGCTCCGCCGGAGGCGAAGGGCCTCCGGCTCGATGCCTTTCTTGCCACGGTCGAGCCTGAACTCTCCCGCTCCCGTCTGAAGGCGCTCATCGAATCTGGCGAAGTGCGGCTCGAGGACGGCCCCGCGAAGCCCTCGCGGTTGCTCAAGGGCGGCGAGCACATCGTCGTCGACGTCGAGCCCCCCAAGCCCGCAATCCCCCAGCCCGAGGAGATCGGCCTCAGCATCCTCTTCGAGGACCGCGAGCTCGTGGTCGTGGACAAGCCTGCAGGCCTGGTCGTGCACCCCGGCGCGGGCAACCCCTCGGGCACGCTGGTCAACGCGCTGCTCGCCCACTGCTCCGACCTCGCGGGCATCGGTGGGGAGCTGCGCCCCGGAATCGTCCACCGCCTCGACAAGGACACCAGCGGCTGCATCGCCGTCGCCAAGACCGAGCGTGCGCTGGTCTCGCTGCAGGCCCAGTTCAAGCAGCGTGACGTCGAGAAGACCTACCTCGCAATCGTCCATGGGCGGCTCGTTGCCGAGGGCCGGTTCGAGACCTTGCACGGCCGCCACCCCACCGACCGGCTGCGGTTCACGTCCAAGGTGGCGTCGGGGAGAACCGCGGTCACCGAGTGGTCGCGGGACCAGCAGTTCGCTGGCGCGGCGCTGGTCCGGGTGAGGCTCTTGACGGGGCGCAGTCACCAGATCCGCATGCACTTCGGCGAGGCCGGCCATCCGCTGCTCCACGACGAGGTCTACGGCGGGACGCGCAAGGAGGCGAAGCTGCCGGCCCAGGACCCCGTCCGCCGCGCCGCTGCGCTCCTCGGACGGCAGGCGCTGCACGCGCACCGGCTCGCGTTCGAGCACCCCACGACGGGCAAGCCACTGCTCTTCGTCGCGCCCGTCCCCGCGGACTTCTCCCAGGCGCTCGAGTGCCTGCGGTCCGCGCCCGCGACTAGCCGATAGCCACCGTCTGGCGCCCGCGCGGCAGCACGCGGATGGGCTGGATGGCCATCACCTTCATGAAGATCTTGAGGAGCTCCGGATCGAACTTCTGCCGCATCTCGGTCCACATCAGCGTCAGGGCGATCTCGGGGCCGTACGCGTCGCGATAGGGCCGCTTCGAGGTGAGCGCGTCGTACACGCAGCAGATGGCGATGATCCGCGCGTACACGCTCAGGTGCCCCTTGGGGATGATCATCTGGATGTTGCCGCGGCTGTCCTTCACCGCGTTGCCGAAGTCGGCCTTGTGCTCCGAGGTGACGACCAGCCGCAAGAGCGACGCGCGCGAGAGGCTCTTCTCCGCGAGGATCTGCTTGATGGTCTCCACGCCGCCCTTCTGCACCGCGCTGCGCTCCTGGGCGGTGAGCGCCCCGGACTTCTTGAGCAGTGAGTCGGGGACGTTGCTCATCCCGGTCTCGTGGAACAGGGCGATCATGCCCAGGTCGCGCATCTGGGCCTTGGTGAACTCCAGCTCGTTGGCGAAGACGATGGCCATGAGCGCGACGTTGACCTGGTGGAAGACGTGGTAGTCGGTCTCGTCCCGGAACGACGTCATGCCCAGGAAGTGGGTCCGCTGCTCGAAGCAGATGTCCACCAGGTCCTGCACCACGCGCACCGCCTTCTGCGCGACCATGGGCTTGCCCTTCTTCATCTTCTCCACGTACTTGCGCAGGAAGAAGACGCAGCGGGCGTAGCAGGTCATCGCGTACTTCTTGCGGTCGACCTTCTGGTCGTCGTCGCTGACCTCCTTCAGCTTCTCCTTGATCTGGGAGAACTTGAGGAGCTTCATCTCCACGAGCTTCTTGTCCTTGAGCCCGTTCTCCTCGGCCTGGTCCGCCTGGTCCTTGGCGAAGATGGAGATGAAGTTCTTCAGCTCCTGCGGGCCGACCGAGCGCACCAGGGTGAAGCCGCCCACGTTCTTCTGCTTCATCTCCTCCTGCAGGTAGCGCACGTTCTCCAGCGCGCTGACGTCCATCTTCACCAGCATGCCGTTGATGTAGAAGGCGTCCTTGGTGATCTGCAGGGCCAGCTTCCCGTCCACCGCGATGAACTGGTTGATGTGCTCCTGCAGCGAGTTGAGCGGCTTGGCGAAGATGGCGTTGTCGGGGTCGTACATCTTCACCGACCGCACCAGCATGAAGAACGAGGAGATGACCCCGCGGCCGAGGTTCTGGAGCTTGTCGGAGTGCTCTCGGGCGAGGTCCTCAGAGCCGCCCGCGCTGGCGTCGGAGACGGAGGAGATCTTGAAGGAGTCGGCCATGTCGGTTCCTCACTGCGCCTTGTCCGGTGCGCCCGCGGCCCCCGGTTCGCCTGCGTCGCCGAAGAGCGTCTTCTTCATCCCGAAGAGCGCCTTGCGCGCGGCCAGGCTCACCTCGGTGTCGTTGCCCCGGTCCTCGGTGACCGCCTGCAGCGCCTTGTAGGACGGGATGGAGGGCATCGCCGAGAGGCCGGAGATGGCCAGCAGCTTGTCCTCCTTGATCTTCGCGCGCCGCAAGAGGCTCTTCTGGCCGAGCATGTTCATGAACTGCTGGGCCGCGGGGGCCTGCTGGGTGGAGCCGAGGGCGTGGTAGACGGCGAGCTTCTCGGCCATGTCCCGCTTGTCGAACTCGGCGGACTTCACGATGGCGCTGAGGTCTGCGAAGGCCTTCGCCGGGCTCATGTTGGGGAGCACCCGTGCGGCCTGGATGCGCATCTGCGCGTTCTGGTCGGCGAGCGCGGTGACGATGAACCGGCGGCACTGCTCCGACTTCGAGCGCGAGAGGATGGAGAGCGCCTCCAGTCGCACCGCGAGGTTCGGGTTCTTCAGCGTCTCCCCGAAGTACTTCATCTTCTCGGGGAAGTCGCACTTGTCGATGATGTAGATCATGTCGCGCACGAGCTGGCTCTTCTCGCTGTTGAGCCGCTGCGCGAAGGGCTCCGGCGTGTCCTTCCCGATGGACGCCAGCGCGTCGCAGAGGATGGGGCGGTTCTCCTGGATCTCGATGCCCTCCAGCACCTCGAGCAGGGTGGGCACCACCTTGCTGTCGAGCGTGTAGAGGTAGCGGAACAGGTCCTGCGGCTGCTTCGGGCGGCCCGAGTTCAGCACCTCGCCGATGCGGCGCAGGCGCTGCTCCTCGCCCATCTTGGAGACGAAGTGCGCGCGCAGGTCCTGGGCGAGCTGGGCCTTGGACTGGTCCCGCTCCATGGCCCGGAACTTCACCAGCAGCGAGTTGATGGTGCCGAAGTCCTCGAGCAGCAGCATCGAGTCGAGCAGCTGCAGGAAGATCTCCTTGAGGATGTCGACCTCGGCGATGCTCCCCTCCTCGATGACCTGGAAGACCGCCCCCACGATCTTCGGGAAGAGCCTCGCGCTGACGTCCTCCTTCACCTCGTCCTGGGTCGCGCGGATGTACTTCTCGGTGGCCGGCTGGCCGGTCACCACCGCGCCGCGGACCTGGTCCACTCCCTCCAGCTGCATCTCCAGGTCCTCGACGCTGACGCGCGCGAAGCGCATGAAGTCGTCGGAGTTCGAGCGCAGCCGCTGGTAGAGGTATCCGACGATCTTGTCGACCTCGACCTGGACCTGCTCCTCGCTCATGTCGTCGATGCTGAACCCCTCGACGACCATGTACTCGATGTGCTCGAAGCCCCGCTCCCACATCTGCGAGAGGATGTCCGGGTCGCCGCGCACGGTGTCGGTGAGCCCGATGAGCACGAACTCGACCAACTCGTCCACCTGCATGCCCTGGCGGAAGATGAGGTGGCGGATGCCGTCCTTGTAGAACTTGTAGGGGATGTTCTCGGACTTCTCGGCGGCCTGGAAGACCGGCTGCTTGAACATCGAGAAGCACTCGGCTTCGACCTTGAGCGGCAGCGAGCCCCAGCGCTCGCAGTACTTGGTCATCGCCTCGAACGCGCGCTGGAGCATCTCCGGGTACTTCGCGACGTTGTGGCGGTAGATGCCGATGTTCTTGATGCCCTTCGCCAGGTGGAAGGCGAACTCCTTCGCGAGGTCGAACTTCTCCTTGTTCTCGGGGATCTCGAGGGGATTGGCTTCCTTCCCCGGGACTGCAGCTCCCTTGGCAACCGGCTGGGCCATCGCGCGTCGCTCCTTCTTTCGACGGCGGCCATGCTACCACGGGCCCTTCGGGCCTCATCGAAGCCGACCTGCTACACTTCCCGGGCGGAAAACCCCGGGCATTTCGCCAACCTGCGTGGCGGATTTCGCACCTGGGCTTGGGGTAGGGGCGGCCAAGTGCCCGGATTTGCACGACCGGCCTTGCGGCGCAGGGGATGCATGCAAGCAGTCGTTGGCTCAGGAGTAGAACCAGGGCGGGGCTCAAGCGTTGAATGAGCACCTCTCCTCGCTGGATGGAGGCGCACATGGCTCTCGGGCGTAGCGGCTTGCGGTCCCCTTGGACTCCCTTCCTCGTTTCGAGCGTCGTTGCGCTGGCGGCGGTGGCCGCCCTCGGTCGCTGGGTCCCCGAGAAGGGCAAAGGCTCGGAGAAGGCGTCGGCCCCCGTTCCGCTCACGGCGCTGGCTGCTGGGGACTACGCGGGTGACGTCATCGTCGTGGACTTCAAGGACGGCACGACCAAGGCCCAGTAC
>CAZAIE010000328.1:0-7392 GCA_964485035.1 uncultured Myxococcaceae bacterium
GACCGTGACGGCCCGGCCCGAGGTCGAGCAATCGGCGACCGTGAGCGCCAGGCCCAGCTGAGGCGAGAGGACGACCTCCAGCACGGAGGGCCCGGGGAGCAGCACGGCGGGGGTTGAAGAATCGGACGATGACATGGATGGAGGACGGCCTCAGTTTGTCGGGTTTCCGCTGGCTGCTCGGCCCATCGGGCTCATGGCGGGCAGGACCACAGCGAGCGAACGGACTCGGGACACGGGCGCGCGGGCGCTCCCCGCTTCAACCAGCGGTGATACTCCACCAACACGTTTGCGTGGTCCATCGCCGCGAGCGCCCAGATGGACACGACTGCGTAGAGCGTCACCACGGTGCGCGCCCAGCGGCGTCCGGGCGGCGGGAGCCACGCCACCACGAGGAGCGCCGCGAACCCCGCGATGGCGTACAAGGGGTCGTACCCGACGTGATTGACGGGATCACTGAGAATCCGGGCGCCCAAGAAGCACCACCCAGCCGCGGAGCCCCCGAGCAACAGCAGCAGGAAGCCGAGCCGCAGCCTGGGCAGGGGGCCGGGAGCCGACTCAGGGTGGGACATGGACCGCCTCGATTCTTGGAGCGCCGACGCCGTCCTGCACCTTGCTCGCGGCCCCGGCGGCGTTTCGCTTGCGTCGGAAGGCGCCCAGGTAGACTTGCTGCGAGCCCTTCGAGACCGGCTGGAACGTGTCCGGCTTGGTGGAGAAGTAGGCGAACCCGGGCTCGCCGGAGGTCAGCACGCCCTGGGCCTTGGCGAATTCCGTTGCGGGAGACCAGCCACGGGTCCCGGTCGCTCCGGTGTTGCACCCGCCCAGCACCAGGTGGCCCGCCCGCTGGTCCCACGACAGCCGATCGAGCCTGGCGATGTCCTCCCGCGAGAGCGTGGAGTCGGGATTCCCGGGGGCGGCATCGAACTCCAGCCCGTCCTCGCGGGTGTCCTTGGAGGCATGGGTGGCGAGGAAGCCCGCCACGACGACGGCTTCGTTCTCCAGAGCCTTCTGCGCGATCGTCGCCCACGCGTCCCGGAACTCGGACTCGGTGCGCAGCGTCACCTCCACCACGACGTCGTACTGGGGGTCGACGTCGTACCTCTGCTTCGCCTCCTCGAGCCAGGTCTTCGCCGCCCGCTCGAATGCCCGGTCCGGGACCGAGTAGGCGATGGTGAAGAGCAGGCGCTTGCGCCGCCCGAGGTGCAGCTTCTTCTCCACGCTCACCGCGGGGATCTTCGCCTCCTTCGCCCCCTTCCAGGCCTGGCTCACCTCGAACACCACCGTCACGTCCTGCTGGGCGTCGGGCGCGAATTGCTGCTGCACCTCGACGAGCGAGAGCGTGGCGCGGACCCTCCCGTTCGCGTCGGGGCGCACCAGCCGCGCGTCCTTCTCCCCCGGGGCCCTGCGCGCGAGCGTCACTGGTATGGCGTCCCCTTTCCCCTGCGACTTCGCGGTCACCAGGAACCGCTCGCTCCGCGGCACCCCCAGCGTCTCCACCTCGAGCTCGGCGGTCACCTGCTGCAGGCGGCTTCGCCCCCAGTCCCATCGCCTCTCGCAGACCTCTCTCAGGTCGGCCTTGGACAGGGTGGCCTTGGAGTTGTCGTAGGTGAGCTTCTCGCCGTCCGGGAGGTCGGTGGACTCGAACCCGACCTTCCCCTTCTTGTTGCGCACCTTGGCTCGGACCTCGAGCTGCTTGCGAACGGCCTTGTCAGCGATCTTCACCACCACCGACACCTGGCGCCGCCCGTCTGCCCCGACGGCCTGCGACCCGACGATCTTCCCGTCACCCAGATCGAGGCCGGGGTCGGCCTTCTTCCAGAAGTCCGCGGTCCCGCCCTCGAGGGGAACGGAGAACTGGAGGGAGTCCTGGGTGACAATCCACGTGGGTCTGCCGAACGTGGGACGTATCAGGACCAGGGGCTGCGAGGACGACCAGGCCTCGAGTGCTCGCGCGTCGTCACCCTGGCCAGTGGGGTCCTCGACCGGCTGCACGCCCTGGTTCCACTGCGCCGCCGCGGCGAGACTGGGATCGGCGAGGACCCCGCCGTTGGGGAAGACGAGCCCCAGCTGCACCTCGAGGTCCTGCCGCTGCGGCGCCTCCGAGACCAGGTGCTCGAACAGGCTGGCGAGATCGAACGAGGCGAGCAGCTCTCCAGCCCCCGTCTCGTCGACCCCGATCCGCAGGACCCGGCTGGCCTTGGGGTCGGAGTCGACGGAGTCCTCGAACTTGCGGATCCGCCCGCGGTCCTTCGCGCGCTCGACGGCCTTGCGGAGGCGGTCCGCGGCCGCGGCGTCGGGGGTGGTGAGCCCGACGCTGAGCCCGTCTCCAGTGAGCGCGACCGGTGTGCAGGGGGTGCCGACCTCGTCGCGGAGGAGCTGCACGACGGCGGCGAGAGTCCCGGAGAGCTGGGTCACCGAGCCGTATTCGCCGAACGTGAAGTCCTTGGAGACGCGCTGTTTGGGCTGCCCACCGACCACGAAGCCCTGTTCCAACTCCAGGCCCTCGCGGTGGAGGAGGCTCTCGAAGAAGACGGGGACGGCGCTGTTCGAGACGCGCCACTCCTTTCCTGGGGTGGATTGGGGCTGCGCGCCGGGAGCGGGGTCGCCGTTGCTCGACCCTGCGGCCGTGCCAGCCGTCGTGGACTGCTGTCCCCCTCGCTTGGGGTCGTAGTCGCGGACGCGAGCGACGAGCCAGCCCCGAAGGGTCGCCGGGCAGCCGGACTTGAAGGGGAGCGACCAGGAGAACTGCGAGCCCCCGCAGGTCGTGGCGACGGGGCCTGGGATGGCGCCGTCCTGCAGGTCGAGCGTGGGGCAGTCCAGCTCGACGGAGGTGCTCTTGCCGCCCAGGGCCTGGGCGCCGCTCTCGCCGTCCACCTCGAGCGTCCACTTGCCCCAGAACGGAGCGTCGAGGGCGACGGAGAAGGCGCCCTCGGAGAGCGGTCCGCGCCCAAGGACAAGGGGGCTCTTCGCCGAGGAGGAGCGGACCTGCAGGGTGACCTCGAGTGGGGCCTGATCGTCGCCGTCGCCGTCCTGGAGAGCCACGGCCGTGAGGTGCTCGCCAGCGCGGAGGCCCTTGGCCTCGTCGTCTTGGACGGGGACCCAGCCGAAGGACTTGATCTTGGCCTTGGCGAGCTTGCGCCAGGCGGGAGGGGCGAGGAAGCGCGCCTTCTGGTGCTTGAGGAGGAGGTCGAGCGTGAAGGCCCCGGCGACGGGGTTCATGCTCACGAGGGTGGAGGCCGACTTGGGGAGGGTGTCCTCGCCTCCACCATCGACGAAGAGGCGGTGCGGCTCGTCCTCGGCGGAGTTCGTGCCCCAGAAGGCGAGAGCGGCGACGAAGTCGTCGGTCTGCTTCTGGTGGTCGGAGGGAAGGGCGTACTCCTTGAAGTGGGAGAAACTGAACCACTCGAAGGCCTTGTAGCGGCAGGTGAGCATCGACTGGAGCGAGTCCTTCGACCACTCGTTGAGGTGCTGGAGGTACAGGTTGCGCCAGCGGGAGCGCACGAGGCGGCGGAGGTGGTCGGCATCCTGGGCGAGGGAAAGCTCGGGGGTTCCAGGCTCGACGACACAGCCGGGAGGAGGCGAAACGAGGATGCGGAGGGTTCCCGCCGGGACGAGGAGGGGCGCCTTCAGCTCGCAGGTGGTGGAGGGACCGGAGCCGGACTGCTGGGCCTTCTTGATCTCGAAGTCGAGGGTCTGGTGCTCGGAAGAGCCGTCCTCCTTCTCGAAACGGACCTTGAGCTGTGAGGAGCCGGAGGGGACGAGATCGCGCAGGTTGGTGAGGTGGAGCGAGGTGGGGAAGTAGGCATGGGAGGTGAGCTTGTCCGCGCCGGTCTCCTTGGCGAGGCCCATGGAGAAGAACATCTTCTTGCCGAGGACGTCGGCGAGGTCTTCTGAGGAGAAGGACTGGCGGAAGGGGTCGAGGTGGTCGTGGTCGTCGGGGACGAAATCGAGGAGTTGCTGGAGTTCGCCGTCTTCAGGGTCGAAGCGATTGTTGGAATTCTTGTCCTCGAAGAAGTCGAAGGTCCTCTCAACGCCGAGTTTCTGCTCGGCGAAAGCGAGGAGGTCATCGAGAGGTTTCCTGGAGGGGGAGAGGAGTTCCCAGTGGAGGAAGCCCCGGTCGATGGCGCTGGACGAGTCGACGAAGCCGAGGATGTCGCCGCGACCGACAGGGAGAAAGGGTTTCGAAAAGGTGACGAGGCGGCCGGAGGCGAGGCGGGCGAAGAGGTCGGTGTGGAGAGGGTCAGGGTCCCTGCGGAGAGCGGCAACAGGGCCCTTCGGAAGCGAGAGGGTCTCGGAGTGGTCGAGGGAGCCGGAGAAGACGCGGACGGTGCAGCCGCCCTTGATTTCGTGGCCGGAGAGAGAGGAGTCGGAGAGCCAGCGGCGGCGAAGGAAGTGGGCGTGGGAGCGAGGGTCGAGTGGAGTGAGGGAGCCGTGGGAGCGCAGGAGGGTATTCAGCCAGGGGATCTGAGCAACCTCGCAGGAGGCGAGAGCAGGGTCTGGAGCGCGGAGGTGGGAATAGAGGGAATAGAAAGCGAAGCGCTTGGGGGAGAACGAGGAAGCGGTGGCGTCGTCGGAGTTGGGAGGGAGTTCCTCGAGGACGTGGCGGACGAGGATGACGCCGTGGTGATTGCCCATGAGAGCGAGGGCGATTTCCCGGTTACAGGCGTCGGAGCGGAGGTGGTCTGGATGGCGAGAAGAGAGGAGGGGAGCGAGGGCAGAGAGGCGAGCGGCGACGATGTAACCGGGAGCGAGGCAGCGGACGGGGACAGGAGGCTGCGGGCCGGTCGGGGCGGAGCCGGCGGGAGAACGCGTGGCGGTCGGATTCCGAGAGGGGGTTGTCTGCTTGGCATCGACCTCTTCGCGGAGTTTGAGAGCAGCAAAGCGAGAAGGGTCGAGATGAAGGCCACTGTGAACGGAATGGAAAGCGCCGACGGGGAAGAAACCGCCGTCCGGGGAGGATTCGTTAACGTGGAAATAGAAAGCGGGGTCACGGCCGAGTGATGAGTCGGGGGAGTGGAAGGGAAGGGAGATGCCGAGGCCGAGCGAGGAAATAACGGCACCGTCGGCGACGGGAGTGGGAGGGAGGAGGTCGCCGACGGCCATGCGACCGCCAGCCTTGTCAGGGTCGGAGCCGTAGTCCATCCAGAGGCCGTGAGGGAGGGGGTTGCCCGGCTTCTCCTTGAAGAGAGCGGAGGCACGGAGGAGATAGAGGGAACCCCGGGCTGTGGCCCATTCGCCCGCGACCAACCTGATTACGTCGTGTGCAGGTGAGATGCTTGAGATGTCCGCGACGTCGAGAGCGAACAGGAAGGTTGTCGGCTTGGGAGTGACGCTGGGCGCCATCGCCGGGTCAGCAACGAGGATCCAAAGAGAGGGAAGGCGACCTGGTTCGCGGAGGCGGCAATAGCCAGCGAAGGTGATGACGTGGATGGTCCCGTCGGTGATTGCGCCATAGAAGACGACAGGGTGATTTCTGCGAATGGAGTCGAGAGCAGGTTTGAGAGCGAGGTCGATCTTCCGGTCGTCGCGAGCAATGGAGGCCGCGAGGTCGGCGCGAGCCTTGAGGCCAGGTCGGTCGCCGGGCTTGACGGAGCCGAAGGGAAGGACTTGCACGCCGTCGTAGTGAAGGAGAGCGCCAATGCCGCGAGCGTCCGGCGGGAGGAGGCTGGAGTAGTTCTCAGGGACTGTGTAGGAGGCGCTGGTAGGCAAGCGACCGATGGCAATCCCAGTGGAGTCGGGCCCCTTCGAGCCAGTGGCGGCCGGAGAGGAAACAGCTTGAATGGAGAAAGCGCGGTCGCCATTGGGGAACCGAGGGTCGATGCGGAAGCCAGGTTTGTCAGCGGTCCAATGGGTGATGTAGTTCTTGGAGGGGTCGCCGCCCTTGGCCAACTGGAAGAAGTTGTAGACCATGGCCTGAGAGGTTCTGCCGCAGAGATCTCTCGGCATTTGAAGGGCAGGGTCCGAGTGGTGCTGCCCCATGAGAGGCATCCAAAGGAAGTGGTGCTCGGTGGCGCGGGGGAGGACTTTGTCGAAGTGAGGCTTGTAGTCGTCGATGGGGTAGATGCGGGTGGGGGTATTTGGAGGGTCCGGGACACGGTAGTTCTTGACTGCCTTGGTTTTCGTGATGGACATGCAAATCTCCTGGAGGATCGGACTACGACGGAAACCGGAGGGAGCGGTTTCCGTGGCCTCCTGGTTGGCTACGGAGGGCATCGCTCGGGAAAGCGACTCAGGTCCCGGACTGGAGTGTATGGTGCTCCATCAAACAATCCCACGTATGGCTCGTTGGTTGGCCATTGGAGAATGTGTACACGCTGTCTCCCGGACCATTTCACTGTGAAAGCGATCTGCCCTGGGGACGCCGCGATTTCTGTGGTTTCACTCGGTTGCTCGACCTGAATATCCCTACTTGAGAAATGAACCTCGACGATGAAGGGAGGGCCAACGCAACGGTATTCGCGATGGCCCGCGTCGCCCTGAAGCCGAGACCAGATGCTGGGCAGGGTGCCGACGACCTTGACGGCCTCGGGGTCGAACTTCCAGAAGGGGCCTTCGCCGAGCCGGCCTTGGTAGTGTTTTTCGCCTCGTGAGGCAATGGCGTCGGCCAGAGGTTGGTTGACATCCCATTCGTCGTAGGAGACAGGTTGGGCCATGAGGTGGCCGCCCGAAAAGTGGTAGTGGCCACGAATGACGTGAATCTTGCCGAGGCGAATGGCGGCGTGGACGAACCTAGTCTTGCGAATGACGGTGGTGCTGAAGGCATAGCCGACACCGCTGAAGCCGAAGTCGAGAAGACAGGCGTTCTTGGCGAGGCTGTCTTCCTGGTCGGGGCACATCGGCTTTTCTCCGAAGTCCTCGCTACTCCAAGCCATCTGGTAGTCGGGGATTTTGAGGGAAGAGAATTGAAGGTCGAAGAAAGCAGTGCGGAGAGCGGCAGTGGCCTCAGAGGAGTCAGGCTTGAGGAAGGAGGCGCGAGAGGCGGCATCGAAGCGAGCCTGAGGGGAAGCGGACTTGAGGGTGGCGCGAGCGAGAAGAGCATCGAAATCAGGGACGTCGCGTGAGGCGAGGGCGCGGAGTGTGAAGCCTTCGAGCTCGCCGCACTTGAGCTTGATCCAGGATTTGTCAGTGGGGGGTGAAGACAGTTCGGAGCACTGGGTGCCGATCTGGACCTTGGTGGAGACGGGATGGGACTTCGAGGGCCCGGAGCGGAGATTGACCTCGGAGCCCTGGATGTAGAGGACGGGGCCGGGATTCGCGGGGTCGGAAGGGGCCTTGCCGTCGGCGCGAGCGGAAATGGGGAGAGAGAAAGCGGCGGCGGCGAAAAGGAATGCGAAAGCGAGCGGGCGAGTCATGAGGGGCCCGGGGCTTCTGCGGTCATGCAGCCCGCCTCGAGTG